>JBFIIJ010000050.1:0-10737 GCA_041601315.1 Gammaproteobacteria bacterium | reverse complement strand
GAATCATAAAAATTCCAAATAGTAACAGAATAAACCCCAACCAATTATTTGCTCTCCCTGATTTAGTTTCGTTCATGGTTTTATTTGATCTATCTATTTATTTGTATCCATAATTATAACAAATTTGCAAAATGACTATGTCCGCTTTGGGTCGATAGCTGCATAAATCAACTTTTCAATAAAAGCGGAAAAATATTTTTTGTGCATTCCATGTTTTAATACTTCATCCCTTTAATTTTTTACATCAACTCATTGTGCTGCGGTATTTTTTATAATAGTCGATGACTTTTCTCACGTAGTTTTGAGTTTCCTTGTAGGGAGGGATTTTGTTGCCGTATTTTTTTACTGCGCCTTCACCGACATTGTATGCAGCAAGCATTAATCTCAGATCATTGTTAAATAGTTTTGCCAGATATTGAAGATAACGCGTACCGCCTTGAATACTTTGTCTTGGATCACGCCGATTACTAACACCATATTGTTTTGCTGTTTCCGGCATCAGTTGCATCAAACCAACAGCACCTGCTTTTGAAATTGCATCCGGGTTGTATGAAGACTCGGCTGTGATAACTGCATGCACTAATGTATGTGGCAATTTATACATTCTGGCTACGCTTCTGATGGTCGGGTCAAATTTTTTCTGGTTTTTCGATACACTAAAATTCTTGGGTACTTTTGCTTCTTCCCAACCTTTCCATGTTTTTACCAGTTGCTTATAACCGCTGTGCTTCGGCGTATCCGTCAGGATAACGCGGCCGTATTTGTCGACATATTTATATATATCAGCATAACTCGACATAGACAGCATCGACAAAACGACAACAAAAATAACGGTTAATTTGGTATTTAACATAACAACTTTAACTTTCTTTAATCTGATTTTAGCTAACTTTCTTAACCATATAACAAATAAAGGATTATTTGAATAATAATTAACGCAAAAATGCCCGCAATAACGTCATCTAACATAATACCAAAGCCACCTTTAAGCCGTTTATCGGCAATAGAAATGGGCCATGGTTTCCAAATATCAAAGATTCGGAACAGAATAAAACCCAGCAATATCCACATCCATTCCTTTGGCACCATAAACATCGTAATGAAATAACCGACGATTTCATCCCAGACTATGCCCGGATGATCATGCACATTTAACGCCTTTGCTGTGTATCCACACAGAAATATACCGATTAGAAAAGTGCCTAGAACAATGCCGAGATATATTTTCCAATCGACACTTGGTAAAACCAGATAGATTAAAACACCAATAACCGTACCCATTGTACCGGGCATTTTCGGCGAGAGACCACTGCCAAATCCCAAGGATAATAAATGGGCGGGATTCAATAGCAGCTTTGCTGGAACTCTTGTTTGTTGAGTATTGTCCATAGTGAGACATTAAAATAAAAAGAGTCTACCCTATCACTATGCGCATTTCACTCCTCACTCTATTCTTATTGTTGCCTTGTATTGCTTATGCAGGGGAAGCAGATGTCATTGCCGCAGAAGTTGAACATGCTGGTGGTAACTTCTATCGATTTAAAGTAACAGTTCAACATGATGATGAGAGTTGGGAACATTTTGCAAAAGCGTGGGAAGTGTTAGACACAGACGGAAATATTTTAGGTGCGCGCATACTTATGCATCCTCATATTAATGAGCAACCTTTCACTCGTTCACAAACGATCACTATTCCAGAAAATGTTAATCAGGTTACAATTCGGGTATACGATCTGGTTCATGAGTTTGGTGGAAAAGAATTAACCATAGACATAAAGCCATAAACATATAGAAGGGAAACAAAAATGAAATTACACAACATTTTTATCAGTTTACTATTCATCGTTAATATTAATGCAGCACATGCGGCAGAATCATTTATTGAACAAGCTGTCGCAGCTGAACATCGCAGCGCTGAAGACAAGGCACGCGATCAATATCGTCATCCCGTAGAAACATTAAGTTTTTTTGGTTTGCAGCCTGAAATGAAAGTATTGGAAATATTACCCGGACGTGGATGGTATACGGATATTCTGGCTCCTGTTTTGAAAGATAAAGGTGAATTAACTGTTGCTAGTTTTGGTGCAAATCATCCAAATGATTATCTTCGTGGTGTTCATATGGATTTTGCAAAACATCTGGATAGTAATCCCGAATTATATGGAAAGGTTAAGCGTGTTGTCTTTGAGGATAAGGGTTATTTAAAAGAGGTACCTGATGCATCACAAGATATGGTCGTTACTTTCCGTAACTCACATAACTGGATCAGGTTTGGTGGTATTGAAGAAGCGTATCGTTCTTTTCACCGCGTCTTGAAAAAAGGTGGCGTATTAGGTGTGGTACAACATCGTGCTAATAAGGGAGATGATGCAAAAGAGACATCACAAAAAGGTTATGTGCCTGAATCTTATTTAATCAAACTGGCTGAAGACATGGGCTTTGAATTAGTTGCCAAGTCAGAAGTAAATGCCAATCCAAAAGATACGAAAGATCATCCAGAAGGTGTTTGGACGTTACCTCCCTCTTATCGTTTGAAAGAGGTTGATAAAGAAAAATACACGGCTATTGGCGAAAGTGATCGTATGACGTTGCGTTTCGTAAAACTATGAACGAATTAAACGTTACAGCAAAATTGTTTTTACTTCTTGGTTCAGCCAATGCGATGTTGGCTGTTATCCTTGGTGCTTTTGGCGCACATGCATTAAAAGCGCGTCTTGATGAATCGCTACTAAAGGTTTTCCATACGGGTGTTGAATATCACTTTTATCATGCACTCGGATTAATATTAGTCGGTATTATTGCTATCAACATCCCGGTCAATGTCTGGATTAAAAGCTCAGGTTGGATGATGTTTACTGGTATTATTCTTTTTTCAGGTAGCCTTTATCTTTTGAGCATATTAAATATGCGTTGGCTGGGTATGATTACACCGCTGGGTGGCTTATTATTCATTCTTGCCTGGCTAAGTTTGTGTATTGCCATTTTTAAAACCAATTGAGAATTTTGATGAAATTATTTACTTTTCTACTCACTGTTACATTGTTTCCAGTTTCTGTCCTTGCGGATGACCTTGATAAGCAAATCAATAAAGCATGTCTGCGTCATGCCGTCTCATTGGTTTCAAAATTAAAAACCGAAGTTGTTGGGGATCTCAGTCAGGAGAAATCTGATCAGGCTTTAAAGCTTGCAACTGACTCATGTCAGGCTTATTTCAAAAAAGAGTTTAGTCAAAATCCGGAAGCCGTCGCTGCGGCAACCAATAGTGAAACAGAAAAAGATGATGGCGGCGTCAAAGACTGGTTAACTGAAAAAATTCTTAGTGGTGATACTTCACGAAAAGAAGGCAATAACCGGATCAAAAAGATTAAGTGATAAAACAAGTATTAAAAGTGTTAGCCAGACTAATACCACGATTAATGTTCCTACAATAACTAACTTCTTCTTGCTTGCTTCGTCTATTTCCTTACATAGATGATCCTGCTTAACGCTGTCTGGAATAAGTTTAAAAATAAAATACAATGCAATAGGTACTAAAATAGCTTCATCTAGCAAACCGACTACTGGAATAAAATCCGGGATAATATCAATCGGACTAACAATATAAGCTAATACCAGAACCACCATTGCTTTCGCATACCAAGGCGTACGCTTGTCACGCATTGCCGAAAACAATAGTAGAATTTTCTCTTTCATTTTTTATGTTTTATATAATGGTTCCAGCTTTCCCTTTGCCTCAGTTTTTACTTTTTTATCAAACGACTGCGAATCAAAACATTTTAAAAAAGCATCACCGTCCCATTTACTTTCTGATTTTCCATACAAACATACGTTCAATTCATCTATCTTCACCTGCAACTGTTCATCGCAAAATGATTTTATAGAGTTAATACTGTTAATTTCTTTATCAGGCCAGACTTCCTTGGCCCAGTCCAATAATGCTTGCTTAGCTATAGCCGCATTATTAGCAACACAAGCTTGTCTAAGTCGTTTCAAATGTTGTTTAATTGTTAGTTCAACAGCAGAGGCTGAATTATTTGAGTCCGTCGATTTACGTTTGCTTTTCCAAAAAACAATCAAGGTAATTAGCCACAGTATAAAGAATATAAAGCTAATCCATTTCCATGGCGTTTGATCAGTCAAAGTTTCTTCGGCCACACTGATATGTTCTTTCTCTTTGTTATCCGCTTTACTCTCGACAACTGAAGGAACAACTTCTTTTTCAATTTGTGCTTGCTGATTGTTATTAACAGGAGCTGAGTCAGAGATATTTACATGAATCGTTCGTTCGGGTAATTCAGCAACTTCAAGTTTATCTGTCTCGGTATTCCACCATGGTATTTTTATCGCAGGTAATACGTAGTCGCCCGCCTCTGTTGGTATAATTGCCATCTTCTCGCGACGAATACCAACAAAACCATTTTCATTATTTGTTTCTTCCAAAACAGGTTGATCGGGATATTGTTTTAATTTATCTGGTAGATGACTTTCAACTGTAGGCAAATGACTTGAAGCAAGACCATTTGCTGTTAGTGATAATGTTCGCGTGGTCGCTTCACCTTGTTTTAATTTTCCCGGATCAATTGACCATTGTTCCTGAATGTTTAATTGACTCGCTGGCAACCAGGTATCACCGGTAAACGAATCAGGAATAGGTTTTATATCAAGCTGAATACTGTCTGATCGCTTTACGATTGTTTTTGGCTGAGGTCCAAAGGGGTCAAAACCAAAAAAACTACCCGAACCAGTTTGACCCTGAAAAACAACCGGTTCTATTTTTAAGGCACCACTACTCTGTGGAAATATGGCATATTGCCGTTGAATGACAACGTATCGTTTTCCTTTTATTCGAGTTTCAAAACTCGAATCGTCGCCCAGTTTATTGATAACTGCCTGACCACCACTAACTTGTATATCCTCTGTTAAACTTGCATTGTTTGTTTGAATAGCACGATAAAGTTTAACGGTATAAATAAGCTGCGCCTGTACATACGGTGTTTTAGTATCAACCTCAACCTCAATAAAAATATCATCCGACTTATTACCGACTGATGGTGGTGCACTGGTAGTGACTTTAATTTGAGCCGGTTTACTCAACTCTTTGCCAAAACGAATCGCAGGTATATCGATTATTCCCGTTTTATTCGCAATGACCGTTAATATCCATTGCTGAGAAAGCTTTATATCACCGTTAATAATCTGAGTATTGCTACGACGTCCCGTACTTAAAACAGTAAATGATTTATTCAATGGACTAAAATCAGGTTCACCATCTACTTTATGGTCGGTTTCAAATATCATCTTAAACGACTCATCAACTACTACGGGATTCCGATCAACACTGATTGAGATTTCAGCCTGTAAAAACTGGCTAAAGAATAAAAAGACTAATGTAATAATAATTTTAAATTTCATCACTGCTTACCACTGTTTTCCATTCGTCGAAGGCTGTCTGTTTTGTTGTTGATACTGATATTTAAATTTTCGTCTTAATAAACCAGACGGATCATCAGGAATCCGTCGCAGCCATTGTTCTGCCGCTTGCTGTTCTTCGTCAAGTTCATTCATTGCTTGCTGGCTTTGTTGTTGCTCTTCCTCATTTTTCTCTTCACTTTCTTCTTCAGCTTGCTGCTGTTTCATTTCTTCTTCTTTTTTCTGCTCTGACTCTTCTTTATCAGCTTGTTGCTGTTCAGCGCTTTCATTGTTTTTCTGCTGCTCTTGTTCGTTTTGTTGTTGCTGTGATTGCTGCTGTTCTGATTCTGATTGTTGTTGATTTTGATCTGATTGAGGTTCCTGTTGTTCCTGTTCAGATTTGTTTTCTTCATTTTTATCCGAGTTTTCGTCAGAATTTTCACCCGACTGCGACTGCTGTTGTTGTTGCTTCTCTAGTTCTTTTTCTACAAGTTCCTTATTAAATTTTGCATCTTCATGTTCCGGGTTATTTTCCAGAACTTGATCATAAGTCTCAATCGCTTCTTCATAACGTCCCTGTTTTGCTAAAGCATTAGCTTTATTATAAGTATTATCAACATCCTGATATTGATTTAATAATTCTTCTGCCGCAGCATAATCACCTGATCGATATTTAGCCGCCGCCTTCCATTCATTATCCTGAAATAATTCAGATGCCACATCAGCTTGCTCCTTGTCTAAAGCACGTAAGGCTTGTTGATTTTTATTCAACCATAAATCACTCCATTCAAATGCATTGGCATCATTAGGTTGACTTATCATGATACAAACTAATATCGCTAAATAACCACGACGAAATCCAAAAGCGACGACGGGTAAAATTAACAATACTAACCAGGGACCAAATTCATGCCATTGATCTGATTTAAATTCTGTTTCTGTTTCTTCTTTCGAATCCAGACCACTGTTAAACAGGCGGTTCAATCGTTCAATATCACCATCACCAATCTGACTTGTTTCATAATAACCACCGCCAGCGCTTGCCAATTGCTGCAATATATGTTCATCTAACGTTGGTATAACAATCGTGCCTGCTCTATCTTTCAAAAAACCGGAGTTACCCATGTTCACAGGAGCTCCTTCTTCAGTTCCTATGCCCAAAATGGAAGTCGTGTAGCCTTCTTTATTTGTTTGAATAAAATTACTTTCGTATTTAGCTTCAACTTCATCTGTAACTAATAATATATGTCCATGACTGACACCAGCTTGCTTCAATAGTTCGGTCGCTTTTGTAATTGCGATATCGGTACTACTGCCCGGTGCGGGCATGATTGCCGGAGACAAAGCAGATAATTGTGAATTAATTGTTTTAACATCATCTGTTAGCGGCGTTACTGTAAAAGCATCACCCGCATAGACTAGCAATGCAGTTTGACCTTCTTGTCTAAGACTGAGTAGATCTGAAATTTTAAATCGCGCACGCTCAAGGCGACTTGGTTTAATATCATCAGCATACATAGATAATGATAAATCCAGAGCAATAACCAGTGCAGACTCTTTTTGAAAGACAGGTTGCGGCAAACGTTCCCAGGTAGGTCCTGCTAAAGCAATTACTATTAATAATAAAATCAAAGTTGTTAAAACAATGTTTATGTATTTCTTCTCACCTGTTTTACCAATCAAAATATAAGGTAATAATTCAGGGTCACAAACACTTTCCCAATGTTTATTAACCAAGTGTTGTTTTGCCAACTTCCATAATATGAATGCAACAGGAATAAGGGCTACAAACCAGTAAGGACGAATAAAATGGAAATTACTAATCCACATTAGTACTCACTCCAACCTTTTCTCGTTGTAGCAGTAAAGCTAACACTAAAATTAAAGCAATAGCTAACGGCCAGTAAAATAATGCCGTTTGTGGTCTAAAGCGTTGTACATCTTTTTCTATCGGTTCAAGTTCATCCAATATTTCATAAATTTGTTCAAGCTGTTCAGTATCTCTCGCACGAAAATATCGTCCTCCGGTTTTTTCTGCTATTGCTTGCAATGTTTTTTCATCAAGATCGGCAGAAGGATTGATTCGACGTGAACCAAAGAAAGAACGAACAATCATTTCATCAGCACCAATACCTATCGTATAAATCTTCAAACCTTCACGAGCAGCAATATCAGCTGCAGCTAAAGGTTCAACTTCACCCGATGTATTTGCTCCATCCGTAAGCAAAACCAAAACACGGCTTTGCTCATCCTGTTCCCGTAATCTTTTTACTGCCAGACCAATCGCATCACCTATTGCTGTCGACTGTCCGGCTAAACCGATAACAGATTCATATAACAAGGTTTTCACTGTGACTCGGTCAAAGGTTAATGGCGTTTGCAGATACGCTTGCTCTCCAAACAAAATCAAACCCAGACGATCACCAATACGACGTTCTATAAATTGTCCTGCCACAGCTTTAGTTGCATAGAGACGATTAACTCGCTTGTCGTTTATGACGAAATCTTCTTCTTCCATACTGCCTGATAGATCAACCGCTAACATCAAGTCGCGACCACTAATTGGTACTTCAACAAATTCACCTAGCCATAAAGGACGCATGGCAGCACTGACTAAACAACACCATGCAATAATAGCCAGGATAAATAGCCGCCGTTTCACATCGATACGATGTTCAGAATCAGATTCAGAGCTAAACTCACTTATAAAAGGCACTCGCAATGCTGCTTCATTAACAACTTCGACAGGTCGAAAGAGATAACGAATAATAAACGGTAGTGGTAATAATGTAGCAACCCATGGCCAATCAAAATGAATCATTTTTGATCCCTCTTGTGGCTTGCTTGAGTTTTTTGAGCGGTATCAATCCATGATGAAATTAATTCCAGTAATTTAACTTCATCATAATCCGGTTCAGCTTGATATGGTGCTTCTATTAAAATTTTACCTACGCCATTACTAAAGGATTGATCACCATTCAATTTATCCAGAAATAATAACCAATCCTTTCCAGTTAATGATGCAGATTCTTTTCTATTAAATAAACTAATACTGACTCGACGTATTAATTCAGAAACTTCTTTTACTAAAATGGATTTATCCTGTTTCGATTTATAATCATTTTCGATCCGGCTTAATTCCTGTTTGGCCAGATAAATTGCTGAGACACGATTATTTTGACGACGTCTTATAATATAAAAAATCGACAGCACGATAATCACCGTTAAACATAATAATATCCACCAACCAGGTGCAGGCGGCCACCATAAAACCGAATTTGGTAAATGGATATCACGTAACGCTAAGCTTGCTGGATCGGTGCCCTGCATCATCGTGAACGTAGACCTTCCTTTATTATCTTGTCTGGAGCATCTTCAGTACGACAAGTTAAATAATTTGCATGACTGGTGTGGGCTGTTTTTAATAAATAATCTTGATGTGATTTAAACTTTTCAGCATGTTCAGTCACCAGTTTTTTATTATGCGTATCGAAAACTAATTCCTGTTCGCCATTTCTTATTCGATAACTTCCTGCCGGCGGTAAAAATGCTTCCAACCAATCGTAGATATGCACCATGATTAATTCGTTATGCTGACGTAAGCGAATCAAATGAGAACGAGATTGTTCATCAAAGCCGCGGAAGTCACTTAATAATATAACCAGGCTTCCCGGTCGGGTCATACGACGTAAATTTATTAACGAACGCAACATGCCTTGTTGCTGTCCTTCAACAACATCCTTTTGTTGCCAGGCAGGATGCTCAACCATATGTTTGATTAACCGTAATACAGCAGACTTGCCGCGTTGTGGTTTTAATTCATGATGAACCGTATCGGAAAAAATAACACCTCCAACACGATCACCTTGTCGATTCGCTGTCCATGCAAATAAACTGGCTAACTCTGCGGCAATAACCGCTTTAAATTTTCCGCGTGTTGCAAAAAACATTGGCGCTCGAAAATCTACCCAGATATGTACTGGTCTTTCTCGTTCTTCACAAAAGAGTTTTGTATGTGCTTTACCAGTGCGAGCTGTCACACGCCAATCGATATTACGAATATCATCACCCGCCTGATACAAGCGCGATTCATCATACTCCATACCTCGACCTTTAAATGCAGATTGATAGTCACCCGCTTGCGAAGCACTGATCACACCGGACTTAAGTGTTAATCCTCGACTCTTCTGACTTAGATCAATCAAACCTGCCGTTGTAATACTGGCAGGACTCGGAATTGATTCAGATACAACTGACATAAACCTAATTAATGATTAAGGTACAGCGATACGTGAAAGTAATTCTGATATAACACCATCGCTGGTCACGCCTTCGGCTTCGGCTTCATAATTTAATATCAAACGGTGGCGTAATACCTCATGTGCCACAGCTTGCACATCTTCCGGGCCAACATAATCACGTTGTTCTAACCATGCATGCGCTCGAGCACAACGATCTAAAGTAATACTCGCTCGTGGGCTGGCACCGTATTGCAACCATTGTGCAAGGTCATCACCATAAGCACCTGCGTTTCTCGTTGCCAGAACAATTTGTAATAGATATTGCTCAATATTTTCTGACATATGTATAGATAACACTTCATCACGGGCAGCGAAGATAGCCTCTTGTTTTACCGGTGTTGAAACATCAACAACTGATGATTGCTTTGCTTCATTTCGCGCCAGTTTTAAAATATCCTGTTCTTCTTTATCGCTTGGGTAGCCAATGGTGACATGCATGAGAAAACGATCGAGTTGTGCTTCGGGTAAAGGATAAGTTCCTTCTTGTTCAATCGGATTTTGTGTTGCCATCACCAAAAATAGAGCTGGTAACGAATACGTTTCCTTACCCACTGTTATTTGTCGCTCAGCCATTGCTTCAAGCAAGGCAGATTGTACCTTGGCTGGTGCACGGTTAATTTCATCAGCCAGAACAAGATTGTGAAATAATGGACCCTGTTGAAATACAAAACTACCTTCTTGCTGACGATAGATTTCTGTGCCTGTCAAATCGGCAGGCAATAAGTCAGGTGTAAACTGGATTCGATGGAAATTTGCTTCTATTCCTTCAGCTAAAACCTTAATCGCTCTGGTTTTCGCCAATCCCGGCGCCCCTTCAACCAATAAGTGACCATCAGCGAGTAAAGCGATAAGTAAACGATTAACCAGTTTTTCCTGGCCAATAATTTGCTTACTAATATGTGATTTTAATCGTTGAATTTCTAAAATTGCAGACATTATTATAGAGCTCTTATATTGTTAGTGATTTATAGACAGCAGATTTTATAGAAAAATCCCTTTGTTTCCAGATGAAAAATATGGGGGTTAT
>JBFIIJ010000049.1:0-10775 GCA_041601315.1 Gammaproteobacteria bacterium | reverse complement strand
TTTCATTGCCCATAAATGGTCTTTCGATGTTTCAGTGGCATGCGCATGAAATGATCTATGGTTATAGCGTGGCAGTGATAGCCGGGTTTTTATTAACAGCAGTTAAAAACTGGACAGGTATCCAAACGGTTCATGGTTTACCTTTAGCATCGATTTTCTGCTTGTGGTTAATAGCAAGGTTATTATTTTTGTTTGGTACGACCTTTATTAATATTGCAGCTATCTTTGATTTACTGTTTATCATTACAGTTATTATTGCTGCCGCAGCTCCCGTTATTCAGACAAAAAACTGGAAACAGCTTGGCATACTTTCAAAGCTTGTATTACTTGCGCTATTTAATTCATTTTTTTATCTCGGCTATGCAGGAATTCTGGAACAAGGACTCCACTGGGGAATTTACGGTGGATTATATCTTGTGATTGGTTTAATACTGACGTTGGGTGGCAGGGTCATTCCTTTTTTCACTGAGCGTGGTGTTGACTATGAAGTAAAACTCTATAATCCTAAATGGCCTACGCTATTAGGGTTGTTAATTTTTCTTGTCTTTTTTATCTCGGAATTATTTTTACAAAATAAAAATATAACCGGAATAGCTGCGGTTGGATTATTCATAGTTTATAGCGTTCGACTTGTCGGGTGGTATACAGCAGGTATCTGGAAAAAGCCATTGCTATGGAGTTTACATATTGCAATGTTATTTATTAATGTCGGATTTTTATTGTTTGCTTTGAGTGTCTATGCAGGTATATCAAAATTTATTGCTATCCATGCACTTGCGTATGGTGGTATTGGGGGCGTTACTCTGGCAATGATGGCGCGTGTAGCACTTGGACATACTGGCGGAAATATTAATGAGCCGGCTGCAACAGTGAAATATATCTTTGCGACAATAATACTTGGTGCAATTTTTCGAGTATTTTTCCCGATGCTTCTACCTGAGCAATATTTAATCTGGATAATCTGTTCACAAGTCCTCTGGCTTGTTGCATTTATATTATTCGTTATTACGTATGCGCCAATACTGCTTAAACCTAGAATAGACGGTCAATTTGGTTGATCTAAAAGCAGTTAATTTAGTTAAATTCGCTCTTCTTGATACGGAAAACCAGAGTTATATTGAACTTTTTTATTTCTCTATACACTATCGTATGAAAATTAACCTATAATAACCCTATGTTATTAACGCTTATAAACCGTCAACACAAAATCGTGTTTGCCATGCTGTCCCTGTTCGTGGGTACTTGGCTGCTGCTTTTGTGTCAGACATGTCTAGCGTCGACAGACCCTATGCAGATGGTAGACCAACCTATTGATGAGATGACATCGTCTTGTCATGAATCGGCACCCTCTAATATAGATAATGATTTGAGCAAAGAGCATTGTCTTGGCGCATGTGATTGTGATGCCATTACTGCTACTGCAAATAGTGACAAAAGTTCTGAGTTGATAAGTAAAATAAAAGTTACTCAGGATATATACGCTTATATTGAACCAATAACTAAGCTTTCAAATAGAGCACCACCAAATTTTCGAATTGTTACTCCCCCCGAAAAGGCAATCCTGCTTCCTTTTCGTAAATACAACATACTCCTGATTTAAACACACTTTCTATTACGTTCGTCGATTGATCTCAAGATCAATGTCGTTTTTATCTCCAGGGAAGGAGTATATGTCGCGAGAGGACAGGAGTCCGAAGCGACGATTCGTGTTAGAGGTGTGTTATGTGTATTAACAATTTATTTAAAAATACTGGCTTTATTGTTCTGACGTTTTTTTCTATTGGAACGATGGCTAATGAATTAACGTTATCAGAAGCAGAACAAATTGCTTTGGGTTCTGATTTTATAACGATGAAATATAATGCTCGTTCAGAAAGTTTAAAAGAACGTGCTATTGCCGATGGACAATTACCTGATCCTGAATTGAGTTTTGGTATATCTGAAATTCCACTCAACAATTTTAATCTAAATGAACATGAAGACACGGAAGTGCGCCTGGGATTTAGTCAGGCAATTCCACCCGGTGATACATTGAAATATCGTGAGGAACGTACGAATTCAATGGCAAATATTGAGAATGCACGCATGTTAAACCAACGCTTACTTGTACTTAATGGTGTGCGTGATGCATTTATAGAATTGTATTTTCAGAAAGAGAAAATTCGATTACTCGAATTGAATCGTGATTTGTTTACGGAAATGGCGGATATTACGGAAAGACAATATGCTGAGGGAAGGGATAATCAACATGATGTGTTAAGAGCACAATTGGAATTATCCTTTATAGAAGATCGGATAGAAGAAACAAAAGGTTTGATTGATGTCGCGCAGGCAGATTTGTCAAAATGGGTTAGTCAGGAAAATGCATCAAGACAAATATCAACAACGCTGCCGCAACTTTCCGCATTACAAACACATAAGATAATTAAAGAGAACGCTCCATTTCATCCCTTGCTTGCAATAGAGGATGCAAATGTTAACGCCGCACAAAAAACGGTTGCCATTGCAGAAGAACAGTACAAACCAAAATGGATGATTGATTTTATGGTCACTGAAAATACAGCGAGCAGATACGATTTGCAGACCGGACCTGATTTTACCGGTGTGTTTTTTAAAGTGTCATTACCTCTCTTTACGGATAAACGACAAGACAAGCAATTACAAGCAAGTAAAAACGAGGAGTTAGCAAAACGTTTCAATCGTTCTGATCGCTTAAGGGAGTTAGTCAGTCAGATTGATATTGAATTTGCGAATTTAACCCGGTTTCAACGTAGATTAAATCTTTACGAGCAGCGCGCAATCATTGAAGCAGAACAAACACAGGATGCAGTCTTTGATGCCTATCAAAATGACCTTGCTGATTTTGAAACATTAGTACGCACAAGAATACTGGCATTAAATACACAATTGGAAATGTTAAGCATTCAAACGAAATATTATAAGAGTCAAATTAACCTGTTATACCTTTCAGGAGAAGCATCATGAAAAGTAAATTAATAACAGCGTTGTTGATATTAATTGTGGCAGGTATTGCAGCGGGCGTTTCATTTGGCTGGTATAAAGATCTGATACCAGAAAAAGAAACGGTTATGGCACATGCATTAAAACATCAGGATGCATCCTATTATTGTCCTATGCATCCGCAGGTAAAAAGTGATGAGCCTGGTCGTTGTCCAATTTGTACAATGGATCTGGTGCCATTTGTTCATGCAGAAGAAAAAACAGAACCAAAGATCATTTTTTATCGGCACCCTATGAACCCTGAAATCACAGCTGATACTCCGCAAAAAGACAGCATGGGTATGGATTTTATTCCTGTTTACGAAGACGCTCTTACCGATTCATCAACAGTCACAATTTCTCCAGAGGTAATCAATAATCTCGGTGTGCGCACTTCGAAAGTGGAGCGTCAAACATTATCACGCAGAATAGATACGGTAGGCTACGTTAGTCCGAATGAATCATTAATTGGTCATGTGCACTTGCGAACGGAAGGCTGGATTGAAAATCTAACTGTGAACACAGTTGGTGATCGTGTAAAGAAAGGTCAGCTTTTATTTACTTTATATTCTCCAACATTGGTTAATGCGCAGGAAGAATATATCAAGGCACTGGAACGAAAGAATGAACGATTGATTGATGCTTCAAAACAGAAACTGAAATCATTAGGGATATCTCCCTCGCAAATTAATGCATTGACAAAAACACATGAAGTACAAAGAACAATAAGTATTTTTTCACATCATGATGGTGTAGTGACTGCCTTGATGGTTCGTGAAGGTATGTATGTAGAACCTTCAACCGAGACCATTTCTATTGTCGATTTAAGTAATGTTTGGTTGCAGGCGGAAATTTTTGAGCAACAGGCAAGTTGGATAGCAGTAGATCAAAAGGCGGTTGCTACAATTATTTCATCAACCGATAGAACCTGGTCAGGTACGGTAGATTATATTTATCCAGTGCTTGACCCGATCACACGTACACTAAAAGTAAGACTCAAATTCGATAATCCGGATGAGATTCTAAAGCCGAATATGTTTGCCCACGTTAATATTTATTCGAGTCCTCGTGAAAATATTCTGGTTGCTCCAAGAGAAGCAATCATCAGGGATGGAAATAGTGAAAGAGTCATTATTGCACTAGGCGACGGCAGGTTTTCGCAACGACAAGTACAAACGGGAATAGAAAGTGAAGGTCAGGTTGAAATTGTTGATGGACTTGATGAAGGAGAATCAATTGTTGTTTCAGCACAATTTCTTATTGATTCTGAAGCAAGTTTAAAAGCAAGTTTTCAGCGTATGCAGTCACCCACTGAGGAATCAATCGATACCATGGAGATGAAACCATGATCGAACGATTAATACAGTGGTCACTTGATAATCGGTTCCTGGTTTTACTGGTTACCATAATGTTGGCTGTGGGCGGTACGTATACAGTTAAAGAAACGCCGGTTGATGCCATACCGGATCTTTCTGATGTGCAGGTTATTATTAAAACGGTATGGCCCGGGCAAGCGCCGCAAGTTATTGAAGACCAGATTACTTATCCATTAACGACGGCAATGTTATCTGTGCCGGGGGCAAAAACAGTACGCGGTTTTTCAAACTTTGGTGACTCTTATGTCTATATCATTTTTGAAGATGGTACCGATTTGTATTGGGCGCGATCACGTGTACTTGAATATCTTAGTCAGGTCACGCCATTGTTACCGCCTGGCGCAAGACCTGCTATCGGTCCAGATGCAACCGGTGTTGGCTGGGTGTACAACTATGCTTTGGTTGATAGAACAAACAAACATGATTTATCTCAATTACGTTCACTACAAGACTGGTTTTTAAAATACGAGTTACAAGCAGTCGAGGGTGTTTCTGAAGTAGCAACAGTCGGTGGTCATGTTAAACAATATCAGGTTGTTGTTGATCCCGATCGTCTTCGCGCCTATGGGTTAACGTTAAATCAGGTTCGCATTGCGATTCAAAATGGAAATCAGGAAGATAGTGGTTCAGTCATCGAATTAGCTGAAGCAGAATATGTCGTTCGAACGACAGGTTATGTAAAAGGTATAGAGCAACTTAATGCGATTCCTCTTGGTGTTAGTGATAACGGTACACCGATACTTTTAAAAGATGTAGCTCAAATACAAATTGGACCTGATCAACGACGTGGCATTGCAGAATTAAACGGTGAGGGTGAAGTTGTTGGTGCCATTGTTGTTATGCGCTTTGGTGAGAATGCCAAGAAAACAATTACTGCTGTAAAAAAACGATTAGAAGAACTCAAACCGAGTTTACCTGATGGTGTTGAGATTGTAGAGACTTATGATCGTTCTTCATTAATTGATCGTTCCATTTCTACTTTGACCCATAGATTAATTGAAGAATTCATAATTGTTGCACTAGTCTGTGCCATTTTTCTTTTTCATCTTCGTTCTGCACTGGTTGTGATTATCAGTTTGCCACTGGGAATAGTCGCTGCATTCACTGTGATGTATGCACAAGGAATTAATGCCAATATTATGTCTTTGGGTGGTATTGCTATTGCTATTGGTGCCATGGTTGATGCCGCTATCGTTATGATTGAAAACTTTCATAAACATCTGGAACAAGCCGGTGACAAGATAACTGATCGTTGGTCGATCGTTATGGAATCAGCACGTGAAGTCGGACCTGCTTTATTCTTTTCATTATTAATTATTACCGTAAGCTTCTTGCCGATATTTGCACTTGAAGCACAGGAAGGGCGGTTGTTTAAACCATTAGCATATACAAAAACTTATGCAATGGCGGCCTCAGCAGGATTAGCGGTTACCTTGGTGCCTGTATTAATGGGGCTTTTTATTCGTGGCAAAATCATGAATGAAAACAAGAATCCGATTAACCGACTTTTAATTTCTGTCTATCGACCATTCATAAATTTAGCACTTAGCTTTCCGAAGGCAATACTTTTTGTTGCCATAGTAATAACAGTAATAGGTGTCTGGCCAGCACAACATCTCGGTAGTGAATTTATGCCTGAACTGGATGAAGGTGATTTAATGTATATGCCGACAACATTGCCGGCATTATCAATCGGTAAAGCACAACAAATATTGCAACAGACTGATAAGTTAATTCGATCTGTACCTGAAGTCGAACATGTTTTTGGAAAAATTGGTCGAGCTGATACAGCAACCGATCCTGCGCCTTTATCAATGGTTGAAACCTTTGTTAAGTTAAAGGATAGAAGTGAATGGCGAAAAGGCATGACGCCGGAAAAGTTACGTCACGAATTACAACAGCGAGTATTTTTTCCGGGACTGGCTAACGCATGGGTCATGCCGATAAAGACACGTATCGATATGCTTGCCACAGGTATAAAGACACCTGTTGGAATAAAAATCGCGGGACCTGATTTAAAAGTTATTCAGGATATCGGACAACAAATCGAACAACTTGTACGAAATATTCCAGGCACTGCGTCGGCTTATGCTGAACGAGTTGCAGGTGGTCGTTACGTCACTGTTGATATTAATCGACTGGAAGCCTCTCGACTTGGTTTAAATATTAATGATGTACAGGAAGTTGTTAGCACTGCAGTTGGTGGTAAAAATGTGACATGGACAGTTGAAGGGCGGGAACGTTATCCGGTTAACTTACGTTATCCACGCAACGTTCGTGACTCTGTTGAGAATCTCAAAATGCTTCCTATCATTACACCGGCTGGTGCACGGATTCCATTAAGTCAGATTGCAGACATTCGAATTGAAGATGGCCCGGAAATGATAAAAAGTGAAAACGCGCGGTTAAACGGTTGGATCTTCGTTGATACTATCGGGCGCGATCTGGGTGGTTATGTTGAAGAAGCTAAACGACAAATTGCAGAAACAATTACATTACCTCCAGGTTATTCACTGGCGTGGTCTGGACAGTATGAGTATCTGCAACGAGCAAAAGAGCGCTTAGGTGTTATCGTGCCATTAACACTTGCTGTTATCGTCTTGCTTTTGTTTATTCATTTTCGAAATTTTACTGAAGTCTTGATTATTCTTGCTTCATTACCTTTTGCACTGGTTGGCGGCATTTGGTTGTTATATTTATTAGAGTTTAATTTATCCGTTGCTGTTGTAGTTGGTTTTATTGCACTTGCTGGTGTGGCTGCTGAAACCGGCATCGTGATGTTGGTGTTTCTTGATAACGCCTATAATAAATACAAACAACGTGCACAAAATGAAGGCAGGTCGATGAGTTTTATAGAATTAAAACAAGCCGTTATAGAAGGTGCACTATTACGTGTACGACCAAAGATAATGACTGTCGCAGCCATTATTGGCGGTTTATTACCTATCATGGTTGGTAGTGGAACAGGTTCAGAAGTGATGGTTCGCATTGCAGCCCCCATGGTTGGCGGCATGGTGACTGCGACTATACTAACGTTAATTGTTATTCCTTCAGTTTATCTTCTGTGGAAGAAACGAAGTGTTGTATAAAGTTATATCTATATTGATCAATATCAATTTTATATTTATGCGATATTGTTTAATTTAAAGTAACGTGAATATTAGCGAGTAAAATTTTGAAAGAGTGTTGTCATAATAAAGAACACCAACCGATATCTCGGCAAACATCGGCAACATCTGGCCTTTATGTTTGTCCGATGTGTCCTGGCGTTGAACAGGATCATCCGGGCAATTGTCCAAAATGTGGTATGGCGTTAGAGTTATCAAGCCCAATACTTCCTAAATCGAAAACGCAATACACATGTCCTATGCATCCGGAAGTTATTCAAAACGAACCCGGAGATTGTCCCAAGTGTGGTATGGCACTTGAACCTATGTCAGTTGACGTTGATGAAGAAAATCATGAGCTAATCGATATGACGCGACGCTTTTGGTTTAGCGTGGCTTTTGCATTTCCTGTTTTTATCAGCGCAATGGGATCTGATTTTTGGCCAGATGTATTTTCACAACTTATCGAACCGCATTCCCGACAATGGCTTGAATTGATATTAGCTACGCCAGTTGTGTTCTGGAGTGGTTGTCCATTTTTTGTGAAAGGTTGGGCATCAATAAAAACACGACATCTTAATATGTTCACCCTGATATCGCTCGGTGTTGGCGTGGCCTGGTCTTACAGTGTCGTTGCAGTGTTATTTCCAAATCTATTTCCTGCATCAGTACGAAATGAAATGGGTATCGTGCCGGTATATTTTGAAGCTGCAGCAGTGATTACCGCATTAGTTTTATTAGGTCAGGTACTAGAGATACGCGCACGCAGTCAAACCAATGCCGCGATTAAAATGTTATTGGGATTGGCACCAAAAACAGCACGCATTATTAATGATGATGGAACAGAAGCGGATTTACCTTTAGAGCATGTAAAGATTGGAAATCGTTTACGCATACGTCCAGGTGAAAAAATACCAGTAGATGGTGTTGTTATCGAGGGAAGTAGTTCGGTTGATGAATCTATGGTGACAGGTGAGCCTATTCCAATAACTAAACGAACTGGTGATAAGTTAATCGGTGCGACGGTGAATGGTACCGGTAGTTTGCTTATGGAAGCACAACGTGTGGGTAGTGATACCTTGCTTTCACAGATCGTGCATATGGTAGCTGAAGCACAACGTAGTCGTGCGCCAATACAAAAATTGGTCGATACTGTTGCGGCTTACTTTGTTCCTACCGTTGTTTTGGTGGCTATCATTACTTTGACTGCGTGGGGTATTTGGGGGCCGGAACCACGTTTGGCTCATGCCGTGATCAATGCCGTGGCTGTTTTAATTATAGCTTGTCCCTGTGCTTTAGGTTTAGCAACGCCAATGTCTATCATGGTCGGTACCGGTATGGGCGCTATGAATGGTGTATTAATAAAAAATGCGGAAGCATTGGAAGTGACGGAAAAGATCGACACAATTGTAGTCGATAAGACAGGTACCTTGACTGAAGGAAAACCTAGATTAATAGATGTTTTAGTAGAAGAAGGCTTTGATACTGAACTGGTATTAGAATTGGCAGCCAGTTTGGAACGTAGTAGTGAACATCCATTAGCAGCCGCGATTGTTACTGGTGCGAAAGAAAAAAATATACAACTTTCTGATGTTAAAGAGTTTCAATCAATTACCGGCAAAGGTGTTTCAGGAAAGGTAAAAGACTATCACGTTGCGCTTGGAAATTTTCGTTTGCTTGAACAATTAAACATTACGGACGGTTCGCTTAAAGCCAAAGCAGATGAACTGCGTAGTGAAGGTAAAACCGTTATGTTTATTGCGGTCAACAATAAAGCCGCAGGGATAGTTAGTGTTGCCGATCCAATTAAAGCTTCAACACCTGATGCTATTGCAGCCTTGCACAAGGAAGGTGTGAAGATAGTAATGTTGACTGGTGACAATCAAACAACCGCTAATGCTGTTGCCCGTAAATTGAATATAGATGATGTTATTGCTGAAGTTTTACCTGAACAAAAAGTAGACGTTGTCAAAAAATTACAAAACGAAGGTCATATGGTTGCCATGGCAGGAGATGGAATCAATGATGCTCCGGCATTGGCTCAGGCACATGTTGGTATCGCAATGGGAACGGGCACTGATGTGGCGATGGAAAGTGCCGGTGTTACTTTAGTAAAAGGCGACTTACGCGGCATAGTCAAAGCGATCCGATTAAGTCGAGCTACTATGCGTAATATACGACAAAATCTTTTCTTTGCATTTATTTATAACGCTTTAGGTGTGCCGATAGCTGCAGGTGTGTTGTACCCAGTCTTCGGTTTATTGTTATCACCTATGATTGCTGCCGTGGCAATGAGCTTTAGTTCGCTCTCTGTTGTCGGTAATGCACTTCGGTTAAAACGTGCAGCATTATAGACTCGTTTTTAATAAAGTAGCGTAATCGCCATTCTTTTTGGATTGACTTGTTTTGCTTCAGAAGTTGATCTAAATCAACTTTAAATAAATAAAACCGACTATCTTTCCTAAAAGTACTAAAGTTGAATTTTTAATGGGAAAGATAATTTTTAATAAATTAGCAACATTAACACTAGTGAGTATTTTCTATCGAATAGTACGAAATATTGACTTTTACAATAGCAAAAAAAATTCAGGGAATACCTGTTTCAACAGGTATAGGTTATGGTCGTCCCTGTTTTTCAAATATACAACCAATTGAATTAGTTGGGGCTGCCAATAAAAAGTCAAATGATATAATACAGCTTCTGACAGATACATTTCATAAACTCAGTAGTGATCTTGAACGCTTGGCTATCGAAGCGGAAAAGAGAATTGATAAAAACACGGCTGATATCTTTAATGCACATCGATCTATTCTTGAAGATACTTCTTTACAAGAACTAATTCTTAATAGTGTCTCTGATAACATCAAATCGGCTGAAGAAGCGATTGAAATTTGTTTTGATGCTTATTTTTCTTATTTTGATAAGTTAAGTGATCAATATGCCAGTGGTCGTGCTGAAATATTTTCAGAATTAAAACAACTTCTTTTAAATCTACTTCGTAATACTGATCTTACCCTTTCTTGTCGAGAGGCTGAAGGTTGTACTATTGGTGATTGTGTTTTAGGTAACGATCATATTCTTATCATCAAAGAGCTTAATGCCTATGCCATGGCCAGGGTGAGTGAGCGCACAAAAGGTATTGTGGCTGAAATATGTGGAAAAAATTCACACGGAGCAATCATAGCGCGTGCACTTGGTATTCCAGTTGTGAGTGGCATAACAAATATAGAAAAAAATATTTTATGCAGTACTAGCATATTAATTAATGGTGATAGTGGCTTAATGATTATC
>JBFIIJ010000048.1:0-10873 GCA_041601315.1 Gammaproteobacteria bacterium | reverse complement strand
TTCCGTCATACCGGGTCCGCCTTTCGGTCCTTCGTAACGAATGATGATGGCATCGCCTTTATTAATTTTATTTTCTTCCAACGCTTTCAACATATCTTCTTCTGAATCAAAAACATTAGCCGGACCAGAAAAGAGTAAACCTTCTTTGCCGGTTATTTTTGCAACCGCACCTTCAGGTGCAAAATTTCCTTTCAAGATTCGGATGTGTCCGCTTTCTTTAATTGGTTTATCTAACGGCGTAATAATATCTTGTCCTTCAGTCAGTCCCGGTAAATCTGCCAGATTTTCTTTTATGGTTTTTCCGGTAACGGTCATGCAATCGCCATTAATCAAACCATGTTCAAGTAAGAATTTCATTACCGCAGGTGTGCCGCCTATATTATGAATATCTTCCATAACATATTTACCACTTGGTTTAAGATCAGCAATAAATGGAATGCGATCGCTAACGGCTTGGAAATCATCAATGGTTAATTTGACATCAACAGCACGTGCCATTGCTAATAAATGTAATACCGCATTGGTTGAACCTCCAAGCGCAATAACTATCACCATTGCATTTTCAAATGCTTCACGCGTCATAATGTCGCGCGGTTTAATATCTTTTTCTAATAAATTTTTAATTGCTGCGCCGGCTTTAAAACATTCTTCTAGCTTTTGTGGGTCAACAGCAGGGGTAGAAGAACTGTAAGGTAGTGACATACCCATTGCTTCAATAGCAGAAGCCATGGTGTTCGCTGTATACATACCACCACAAGCACCAGCACCGGGGCATGAATTTTTTACAATTTCACGACGTGTATCGTCATCAATACTGCCCGATAGAAATTCACCATAACTCTGGAAGGCAGAAATAATATCAAGTTTCTTATCTTTGCAATGTCCGGGTTTGATCGTGCCACCGTAAACCATTAATGAGGGGCGATTCAGTCTGCCCATCGCAATCAAACAACCGGGCATGTTTTTATCACAACCTGGAAGTGAAATATTCGCGTCATACCATTGTGCCGACATCACTGTTTCAATTGAATCAGCAATCAGATCACGCGATTGTAAAGAATAACTCATACCATCCGTGCCCATGGAAATTCCGTCACTGACACCAATGGTGTTAAAACGTAAGCCAACTAATCCGGCAGCAATAACACCTTCTTTTACTTTTTGCGCAAGGTCGAGCAAATGCATATTACAAGTATTGCCTTCGTACCAGATACTGGAAATCCCGACTTGTGCTTTGGCCATGTCTTCTTCAGTCATGCCGGTGCCGTAGAGCATCGCTTGTGATGCGCCCTGAGATTTAGGTTCGGTGATGCGTGAACTGTATTTATTTAATTTATTGCTCATCTGTGGTGTCCTGCGCGTTATATCTATATTGTATTCGTTGTGCGTGAAAAAGGTGCGTTAGAATACATGAGCATTGATTGATTGTCAGTGCTGGATGATTAACAAAATAGTAAATAATAAGAAGAAATGAGACGAACCCCTGAATTTGAAGACTGTTTTTCGGAATTGATCCGTTTGCCCTCGGTCAGCAGTATCGATCCGGCACATGATCAAAGTAATCGTAACGTCATTGATGCGCTGGCCAATTGGCTGGATACGCTCGGATTCGCCTGCGAGATTATGCCGGTTAGCGACAATCCGGAAAAATGTAATTTAATAGCCAAATTAGGTGAGGGTGAGAATGGATTAGTCTTATCCGGTCATACCGACACTGTCCCATACGATCTAAATGGTTGGGAGTCAGATCCCTTTATCTTAACGAAGAAAGATAATAATTATTACGGATTAGGTACGGCGGACATGAAAAGTTTTTTTCCGATAATTTTAGAAACATTGGAAAGACTTGCTGAGTCAAAATTTTCTAATCCAATTACTGTTGTTGCCACTGCTGATGAAGAAAGCACGATGTCGGGTGCGCGATTAATTCAAGCAAGCCAGAAAGTATCTGGTCGATATTGCATTATTGGTGAACCAACGGGATTGAAACCAATACATACGCATAAAGGAATTATTATTGAAACAATTCAGATAGAAGGGCGTTCTGGTCATTCAAGCGATCCAACTTTAGGAAATAGTGCGTTAGAAGGTATGCATGATGTTATTTCATCGTTACGTGCATGGCGTGAAGAATTACAATCCGAGTTTATTAATGACGATTTTCGTCTCCCGGTGCCGACATTGAATTTTGGCAGAATACATGGCGGCGATAGTCCGAATCGAATTTGTGCGAACTGTGAACTATCTCTTGATTTAAGAATGTTACCGGGTATGAAGTTAGAAGAATTGAGCGAGCAATTACGAAATAAAGTGAAAGAAACATTGGCAGGAAGTGGTTTAAAGATTGAATTCAATGCGATGTTTGATGGCATTCCACCAATGCAGACTTCAAAGAACAGTGAGATAATTACACTGAGTGAAAAGCTGACAAATCATGTTTCAGAATCAGTCGCTTTTGGTACAGAAGGACCTTTTTATAATAACATGGGTATAGAAACGGTAATTCTTGGTCCTGGAGATATTGACGTAGCACATCAACCGAACGAATATCTACAAATAGACAGAATTGAACCGATGATTAATATCTTGTCAAAGATGCTAATTCATTTTTGTGATTCAAAATAATGGGCAAAGAAAGAGAGAGACAGTAATGAACGACAATCAAACTTTTATTGATTGCTTTAGAAATGCGGCACCGTATATCCATGCTCATCATGGCAGAACATTTGTTTTGCAAATTGGTGGTGATGTTGTTGCGTCTGATACTTTTACTCACTTGATACATGATCTTGCCTTGTTGAATAGTCTGGCAGTAAAACTTGTTATTGTATTTGGCGCTCGACCACAGATAGATGCTTTACTCAAAGAGAGAAATATTACGCCGTTGTACAACGGTGTATTACGAGTGACAGACGAAGCTTCCATGAGCAGTGTTAAACAAGCAGTCGGTGATGTGAAGTTTCAAATCGAAGCGTTGTTATCAATGGGCTTACCCAATTCACCAATGGCAGAGTCAGCGATTAAAGTTGCTTCAGGTAATTATATTACGGGAAGACCTTATGGTGTTGTTAATGGTGTTGATCTTGATTTGACCGGTAAGGTAAGAAATGTTGAAAAGAATACGATTAATGCCCGACTTGCTGCCGGCGAGATTGTACTTGTTCCACCTATGGGATATTCAGTCACTGGTGAAATTTTTAACTTAAGTTCTATTGAAGTTGCAGCGCAAGTTGCTATCGAATTATCTGCGGATAAGTTAATCATTATTAATAACGATTCAGTAATGAAAAATGAAAATGGTGAAACAATAAGGCAACTTACTTGTGCACAGGCAAAAACGAAACTTGATCCGACAAATAAGAATAATATTGATGAAACACCTGCCACAGCTTTAGCATTGGGCATTAAAGCATGTGAAGCGGGAGTAAAACGGATTCATTATATTGATCAAAACATAGATGGCGGTATTTTACAGGAATTATTCACACGCGATGGTGTAGGCACCTTATTAAGCGGAACACCTTTCGATACGATACATCAAGCGACTTTTAATGATATAGGTGGCATTCTTGAATTAATTGAACCGTTAGAAGAAGAAGGTGTGCTTGTTAAACGATCACGAGAAAAGATTGAAACGGATATTAATGATTATGTTGTTTTAGCCAGAGATGGCAGTGTTATTGCGTGTGCTGCATTACATGATTATAAAGATGATAATGTCATGGAGTTGGCTTGTATGGCAGTACACCCAGACTATCAGGAGCAAGGTAAAGGTGACTTACTGTTTAAGTACGTTGAATCAATCGCACTCGCATTTGGTGTAAAAATGCTTTTTGTTCTAACGACGCAAACAGAACACTGGTTTCTTGAGAGAGGGTTTTCTGAAGCGACGATAGATTCATTGCCAGTAGAAAAACAAAGCATGTATAACTATCAACGAAATTCAAAAGCATTAATTAAAGAACTTAAATAAGCAATATGGCCTAGTTATTTACTGAATATCATCCATTAAATGAAAATCAATAATTTAAAAGATAAAATCTCACATTCGCGTTTAGAAGTGATACTTGATATTGCTGTGGATGCCATTATTTCGATTAATAGTAAAGGCATCATGACGACCTTTAATCCGGCAGCAGAAAAACTATTCGGTTATTCTGCAGATGAAGCTATAAAGCAGAATATAAATATCTTGATGCCTGAGCCTTATAGTTCTGAACACGATTCATACTTGAAAAGATACCAAGCGACCAGAGTAAAAAAAATTATTGGTATTGGTAGAGAGATTGTAGGAAAACGTAAAGATGGCTCGGTGTTTCCAATGCGTTTATCTGTTGGTGAAGCAGAGATAGATGGTGAATTAGTGTTTATTGGTTTTATTCACGATATCTCAGAAAGTAAAAAGCAGGAAGCTGAATTAAAAGACCATCGAGATCATCTTCAGGCGCTTGTTGATCAAAGAACAGAAGAGCTATCTCTGGTGAATGAAAAACTTCGGGAACTTGCTAATCTGGATAGTTTGACCAATCTTCCCAATCGTCGCTATTTCGATGAAACGTTACATAAAGAAATACAGCGAGCGAGCAGACACCGGCATCCTATTACATTATTAATGTGTGATATTGATTACTTTAAACAGTACAACGATACCTATGGTCATGTTACCGGTGATGAATGTTTAATTAACGTTGCTGAATGTTTGTGTGACTCATTTAAACGTGCTGCAGATTTTCCCTCTCGTTACGGTGGCGAAGAATTCGCTGTAATTTTGCCCCATACAGATGACGAAGATGCAATGAGACTTAGTGAACTATTTCAGGAAAATTTAAAATCTCTGGCAATGCCTCATAGTAGTTCGGATATTTCAAATTACGTAACCATGAGCATAGGCTTGGTTACACTGGTACCAGATGAAAAAAAATCGATGAGTTCGAACGAAGAAAATTCAATTATTAAAGCAGCTGATGAAGCACTTTATAAAGCGAAAAGAAATGGTAGAAACAGAATAGAAGTTTCAGTTCTGGAGTGAATTAAAACTACACTGCACCTTCCAACTCGTCTTCCTGAATCTCGACTTTAAGTTCACCTTTTTCTAACGTAACAAGAACATGTCCACCATGTTCAAGTTTTCCAAAAAGTAATTCTTCTGCTAATGGACGTTTAACCTTGTCTTGAATCAGTCGTGCCATTGGGCGAGCTCCCATGATTTTGTCATAACCATTTTCGGCCATCCATTCACGTGCTTCTTCTGTTACTTCAACAGTCACTTTTTTCTCATCGAGTTGCGCTTCTAATTCAATCAGGAATTTATCAACAACATTTGAAATGGTTCGCTTATCAAGTGCGTTAAATTGAATAATCGCATCAAGACGATTTCGAAATTCAGGGCTGAACATTCGTTTAATGCTTTCCATTGCATCTCCGACATGATCCTGATGTGTGAAACCAACTGAAGAACGGCTCATTTGTTCCGCTCCCGCATTAGTCGTCATAACAATGATGACATTACGGAAATCCGTTTTGCGTCCATTGGAATCCGTTAATGTGCCGTGATCAAATACTTGTAGTAATAAATTAAATACATCGGGGTGTGCTTTTTCCATTTCATCAAGCAACAACACACAATGCGGTTGTTTATTAATGGCGTCCGTTAATAAACCGCCTTGATCAAAGCCAACATAACCCGGAGGCGCGCCGATTAATCTTGAAACAGTATGACGTTCCATGTATTCAGACATATCAAAGCGAACCAGTTCGACACCCATTTGCATGGCAAGCTGTCGAGTTACTTCTGTTTTACCAACACCTGTCGGTCCGGCGAATAAAAAGTTACCAATCGGTTTTTGTGGATTACCTAAACCGGAACGCGACATCTTGATTGCATTGGATAATGTGCCGATAGCTTCATCTTGTCCAAACACAACCATTTTCAAATTACGTTCTAAATTCTTAATAACGTCTTTATCAGAACTAGTCACTGTTTTTGCCGGAATACGAGCAATCTTGGCAATGATATTTTCAATATCATTAACACCAACCGTTTTCTTTCGTTTAGAAGCAGGTAATAACTGTTGAGCTGCACCAGCTTCATCGATCACATCTATTGCTTTATCTGGCAAGTGCCGATCATTTATATAACGTTCGGTTAATTCAGCCGCAGTTCGTAATGCCTGATTGGTGTATCTAATGTGATGATGTTCTTCAAAGCGTGATTTTAATCCTTGTAGAATTTTTACTGTTTCATCAATAGAAGGTTCTTCAACATCAATTTTTTGGAAACGTCTTGCTAATGCGCGATCTTTTTCAAAGATGCCACGATATTCCTGGTAAGTAGTCGAACCAATACATTTTAATCCACCGGATGCCAATACCGGTTTAATAATATTCGATGCATCCATGACACCACCGGATGTTGCTCCTGCTCCGATGATTGTATGTATTTCGTCAATGAATAATATTGCGCCGTCTTGTTTCTTTAATTGAGAAATAACTGCTTTTAAACGTTTTTCAAAATCGCCACGATATTTTGTTCCGGCAAGTAAAGCACCAAGGTCGAGAGCATAAATAACACTGTCCATTAATACATCGGGTACTTCACCATCAACGATTTGTTTGGCAAGTCCTTCAGCAATCGCTGTTTTACCTACACCTGCTTCGCCAACATATAAAGGGTTGTTCTTACGTCGACGACAAAGAATTTGAATTGTGCGTTGAACTTCTAATTGTCGACCAATGAGAGGATCGATCTTGCCCTGCATAGCCAACTCGTTAAGATTATCTGCATAGGCGTCCAGAGGATTACTTCCGCTTTCTTCCTGACGAGAATCTTCTTCTATCTCATTAAAGTTTTCACCGCTTTCGTCATCGTCATTAATTTTGGCAATGCCATGTGAAAGAAAATTGACGGCATCAAGTCGAGCAACATTCTGCTGACTTAAAAAATAGGCAGCATGTGATTCACGTTCACCAAATATAGCGATTAAAACATTTGCGCCGCTGACTTCTTTTTTACCGGAAGATTGAACATGAAAAACTGCTCGTTGTAATACACGTTGAAAGCCGAGTGTCGGTTGTGTTTCACGCTCATCACCATCTTCAATGATCGGTGAGTTTTCTTGTATGAATCTGACCAAGTCACTATGCAAGCCATTCAGGTTTGCACCACAGGCATCAAGTACTCTGGTGGCTGATGGATTATCTAGCAAGGCCAGTAAGAGATGCTCAACGGTCATAAATTCATGGCGTAGTTCTCTTGCTTCTCTAAAAGCATTGTTAAGCGTTAGTTCGAGTTCTTTATCTAACATATAAGTTACCTTTAGGCTTTTTCCAAAGTACAAAGCAATGGATGTTGGTTTTCACGCGAATACTCATTAACTAATGATACTTTAGTTTCGGCAATCTCATGCGTAAATATTCCGCATACACCTTTACCATGTGTGTGTACGTCTAACATAATACGTGTCGCATTTTCTCTATCAATAGAGAAAAATGTTTCCAGTACGTGCACAACAAAATCCATTGGTGTGTAATCATCATTTATCAAGATGACCTTATATAGCGGCGGTCGCTTAAGCTTCGGTTTAGCTTCCTGTGTTGCCAAGTCATCGTCATAATGGTTGTCAGTTTTTTCCGACATAAATCAAACTCTTTTCTGTCGTTAATTGTATTAAACATATCTCATGTACTAATAATGATACTTTGCCATAGTGGTTTTCAAGTGCTTTTTTACAATTGTTTTCAAGCATGTTCTGTACCATGTGTTATATGGGGTTGCGTGGGTTGAATATCAATCGGATTGTTTTTGATTGATTCATTTTTTGCACTAAATTGTTTCATTGCATTTGGATCAATGCACAATATAAATTCACGAGCCGCAGGAGAAAGCACTTTTCCTTTACGAATAAATAAACCATAGGTTCTTTTCGGAAAATATTCACTTAATGGAACCCGCCCAAGTTTTTCGTTTCCAGACAAACAGATATCAGTAACAATAGAAACACCTAATCCATTTTCCACGTATTTCTTAAGTACTTCCCAACCGCCAGCCTCTAAATTTACTTTGTAATCAACATTATACTGCTTAAATACCAGGTCGACCATTTGCCAGGTAGACATATGTTGTGGTGACAAAATCAAGCCGTATTGGCTGATGTCCTGCATGCTTACTCGTTTATTCGATAGGAGCGGATGACCGATTGGTGTGATTAAAACGGGTTCAAACGTATAAATCGGCAGATATACAACATCATCAGGAACATTCAGCGTCGATCCAATCGCGAAATCGACTTCACCGTTACGCACTTTTTCAACGCCGTCTGCTGCACTGCCGTTATTCAGCTTGATATGGATGTCGGGGAAGCTATCAGTATAGCGTTTAATAATATCCGGTAATGTATAGAGAATAATTGCCTCAACAGCGGCGATATTCAGGCTGCCGACAACGGAACGTTTACATTTATCGGCGAAGCTCTCAGGTAGAGTTTCTAATCCTTCAACGAGAGGTAGAGACATCTCAAATAATGTCGTTCCTTCTGCCGTTAATTCAATTCGTGGACCTTTACGAAAGAATAGTTTTTGGTCTAAGTCTTTTTCAAGTGATTGAATTAAAAGGGAAATAGACGGCTGACTAAGGAACATCTGTTTAGCCGTTCTAGACATGCTTTTTAGTTGTGCGGTATAGCAAAATGCCCTTAATTGTTTCAGGCGATTTTGTTTATAGTAGAAACGGCTCATAAGTCGTTATTATAGTTTAATTATTAGGATTATTAATACTAATTATTAACATAATTAGCTTGCTAAATAGTAGATATCTCATTATTTTTAGCGTCCCTTAATATTTAGCGCCATACTTTGTACTATTTGGCGAATTTAGAAACATTGGGACGAGAGTCTGATTATAGAAGACTCGTCTTTAATACATAGCAGGAGGAGATCCCCGTGAGTAGCAGAGAACAACAAATTAAAGATTTAGAAAAAGACTGGGCAACAAACCCACGTTGGGCAAATGTTAAACGTGATTACAGTGCTGCAGACGTTGTACGACTACGCGGCAGTGTACAGCCTGAATATACGCTTGCACGAAGAGGTGCAGAAAAACTTTGGGAAAAAGTGAATGGTACTTCCAAGAAAGGTTATGTGAATGCCTTTGGTGCGATTACTGCGGGTCAAGCTATGCAACAAGCTAAAGCGGGTCTAGAAGCTGTATATTTATCTGGTTGGCAGGTTGCTGCTGACGGTAACACTTCAGAAACCATGTACCCTGATCAATCTTTGTATGCATACGATTCTGTACCAACTATGGTTCGTCGTATCAACAATACTTTCAAGCGTGCTGATGAAATCCAATGGAAAAACATTGTTGATGGCAAAATGAAAGAAGAAGATGCGATTGATTACTTCTTGCCTATCGTTGCAGATGCTGAAGCTGGATTCGGTGGTGTATTAAACGCTTACGAATTGATGAAGAACATGATTGCTAACGGTGCTGCTGGTGCTCACTTTGAAGATCAGCTTGCTGCTGTTAAAAAATGTGGCCACATGGGTGGTAAAGTACTGGTTCCAACTCAGGAAGCAGTTCAAAAATTAGGTGCGGCACGTTTAGCGGCTGACGTTATGGGTGTACCAACTATTGTTTTGGCCCGTACCGATGCTGAAGCAGCAAATCTGGTAACCAGTGATTTTGATGCGAATGATAAACCATTCCTTACTGGTGAACGTACACCTGAAGGTTTTTACAGAGTTAAAAATGGTTTGGAACAAGCGATTAGCCGTGGTGTTGCTTACGCGCCTTACGCTGATTTGGTTTGGTGTGAAACAGGTGTACCTGATATCGGATTTGCACGTGAATTTGCCGAAGCGGTACAAGCGGCCGTTCCTGGTCAATTGATGTCTTACAACTGTTCGCCTTCTTTCAACTGGAAGAAGAACCTAAACGACTCACAAATTGCAAGCTTCCAGGAAGACTTGTCAGCACTAGGTTATAAGTTCCAATTCATTACCTTAGCTGGTATTCACTTGAACTGGTACCGTACTTTTGACTTCGCATACAACTATGCACGTGGCGAAGGCATGAAGCATTACACCCAAATGGTTCAAGAGCCTGAATTTGAAGGTCGCGATCGTGGTTATACTTTCGTATCTCATCAGCAAGAAGTGGGTGCTGGTTACTTCGATGATGTTACTACCGTTATTCAAGGTGGCGCATCTTCTGTAACCGCATTAACCGGTTCTACTGAAGAAGCACAGTTCGAAGAAAAGTAATTCGTTTTAATAAGACTGTCACAGAAACCCGAAGGATTAACCTCCTTCGGGTTTTTTTATGCCAAAATTAAAGATACTCTATACAACATACTAATTATAAAAAATCCGATATGAAGCTATCAGTCATTATTCCTTGTTATAACGAAAAGCCAACAATTGAGCAGATTGTTGACGCTGTTCGAAATAGTAGTTGGCCTGATATCGAATTAATCGTTGTCGACGATTGTTCTACTGATGGCACCCGGGAAATTCTGGAAAATAAAATTAGAGCTAAACTTGATAAGTTAATCCTGCATAAAACTAATCAAGGTAAAGGTGCAGCTATACGTACTGGTATAAAAGAAGCGGAAGGAGAGGTCATTCTTATTCAAGATGCTGATTTGGAATACGACCCAAATGAATATGAATGGTTAATGAAACCGATAGTAAATGATCATGCTGATGTCGTATATGGTTCGCGGTTTATATCAGGTAGCGCTCATCGCGTACTTTATTTTTGGCACAGTATGGGTAATGCATTTCTGACATTCTTATCAAATATGTTTACCAACCTTAATCTCACTGATATGGAGACATGTTACAAAGCCTTTCGTGCAGATATACTCAAAAGTAT
>JBFIIJ010000047.1:0-11210 GCA_041601315.1 Gammaproteobacteria bacterium | reverse complement strand
CTAATGCTGAACGAAAAACAAACGGATGTGAATTAAAAATTGCTTCACAACATATAGTGAACATAGTTTCTGATTCAGTAATAACGCGCTGACTTTTACGACCACAAAACCAAAGTCTGTCATGCATATCAAGGTAGCCAACATCACCCATGCGATGATAAAAACCTTCTTTTGTTCTAATTTTAGCCAGCCCAGTTTCTTTATTCCGATTAAAATAAGATCGCGTTACTTGTGGCCCTTTAACACATATTTCACCAATCTGATTCATCGCTAATTCGATCTCATCATTCCATTCGGAAATTATATTATCTGTAAGCTTAATAATTCTGACATCAATATTTGAAACAGGTTTCCCTACACAAATGCCCTTTCCTGCTGCAGTATCTTTGACTGTTTCATTTATTATCTCATCACTGCCAATAGAACTAACCGGTAATGATTCAGTTGCACCATAAGGTGTAAATATTTGCGTATTACTGTTAAGTAAAGCTTTAAACCTGTTTAATACAGAAGTAGAAACAGGCGCGCCTGCTGATAACACACGTTTCAATGTCGGTAATTTTATTTCTTTATTCTCAGCCCATTTACCTACTCGGTTTAGTAACGCAGGCGAACCAAACATATTGGTACATTTATACTGAGTTACAGCATCAATGATTCTTGTTGGGTCAACAGAACCCGGTTTTGTAAAATCCATTACGGGAATAACGGATGTCATTCCCAATGCCGGTGCAAATAAAGCGAATAATGGGAAAGTTGCCAGATCAACTTCACCCGGCTGAATATTATAGAGTTCTTTTAAAGCTTCAACTTGCGCAGTGAAATTAGCATGCGTATAAACTACGCCTTTAGGAATACCAGTGCTACCACTAGTAAAGAGAATTGCGGCGACATCCTCCGCTTTTGTATCATTTTTTGTACGTTTAGATTTATTCCCAAGTGATTTTATTTTATTAAGGTCAGTTAATATGGGAATCAAAGTATTTCCACTAACCAAAATAGTTTTATGTATTGTTTTTTTAGACCAACCTAATATAACTCTAGCTAAATTTGCTTTTGCATTTCCAATAAATACTTCAGGCTCTGCTTCTTGTAAACATTTACCCAGATTTTTAATCCCCATGCCAGGATCAACGGCAACGAGTACAGCCTCAAGTTTAAATAAGGCAAAGACTAAAGCGAAAAAATCCAATCCTGGCTTGACCATCAATACCGTTCTTGTTCCTTTCTTTATTCCATAGGCTTCTAAACCATTGGCAATAAGATCGCTGACTTCATCTAATTGTTTATAAGTATAAGCAGTCTCGTAGGATGCATTTTTTAATTTCTTCCTGCTCTGTTTTATAACCGCATAAGTATCAGGTTGTTTTTTTGCCAGAACTGGCAAATGTGATGAAATATTTGCCGTAATCATGGATAGCTATTGAATAGGATTGTTTTTTAGAAATGCCTGTATGACAGGAACTACTTCATCACCAGCGTCTTCTAACAAATAGTGTCCGGCGTCATATTCATGAAATTCAGCATCCGGCATACGTTTCTTCCACTCATTTAAATAGTGAACATCAAAAACAAAATCATTTAGACCCCAACACACCAGCATCGGTACTTTTGAAAACTGTTGTAAATTTCTATCAACCTGATCAACCATATCATAGGTAGGATGACTTTTATCTAATGGAATATCTTCAACAAATCGTAAAACAGAAATACGATGCGTCCAACTATCATAAGGTGCAAGATAAGCATTTTTTACTTCTTTGCTCATTGGCCGTCGTGTAACGCATTGAATCACACCACCACGACAAAAGGCATTTAAGCCTTGAATCAATAAAGATCCAATGACTGGTATACGACTTAATTTTAATTGCCATGGCACCTGTTTTCCTTGAGGAATATGAAACCCGGCTGTATTTGAAATAACTAAACGTTTTATCTTATCGGGGTATCGAGTGGCATATGCCATTCCTATCATGCCGCCCCAATCATGGACAATTAACGTTAAATTATTATCCACGCCAAGAGAAGTTAATAATGCATCAAGATCATCGACACGTTGTTTTAGTGTGAATTCATATTCACCTTTATCAGGTTTATCAGATAATCCCATACCAATATGATCAGGGACGATACAATGGTATGTATCGATTAATACAGAAAAAAGGTGACGGTAATAGAACGACCAACTGGGATTACCGTGCACCATCACGACCGTTTCGGCATTGTCCTTCCCGCCTTCAAGATAATGCATTTGTTTACTATTTATCGAGAAATAACAGGAAGACTCAGCGGGATAATCAGGATATTGCATAAGTTATTGGTTTTAGTATAAAAATGATAGGTGTCAATCAACGTAGTTTACTGAAAATTGGCTTGTTCACCAAGTCTTTGTGAACTATAAATTAACTTCCTAATTTAATAAAAGGAAAGAAATAATATTTTTTACATGTCAGGCGCTGGTTTCGCTATCACTTTTCCGCCACTTATAGGATGTACTAATTTGATGCTTGGTGCATCAGGAATTTGATGATGTGTCTTGTTCGTTTTAGGTTTTTCTGATGGAGTAATATTTTCATTTGATTTAATAGAAATTATTTTTGCATCTATTGCACAAGATTTATCTGAATAGACCACCTTTCCATTTAAATTGCATTGATAAATTTCTGCTGAGGCCATTGGCGTAAGAATTGAAATAATAACCAATATTTTAAATCTATTCATCATACAAACCAGTCATCTATATCGGAGTTAAATTTTTCTTTTAAAAATCTATGATGTATTTTTAGATCCTGAATATCTTTCTTTACTATTGATTTAGATATATGGCTAATTTCTGAATGCAATATATTTAGTTGCTCAATGGCTATTTCTGTTACTGTACTGCCATCACGCATCTTGTATAACTTCGCATAGGCTGGTGGTATTCTCATATAAGTATCAAGAATGCGAGGTAAATAGTCGACTACTGTTTGATGAATTATATGTGCGCTATTTGGATCATGCTCAATATAACTAAAACTTTGAAGAATATTTTCCAATTCATTTCTAATATCCAACACGATAGAAAGCATATTTTCTGATATTTTATTCCTGACAGTGATGATTAACGTCTCCAGGTTAATAAGTAATTCTTCTGGAGAAAGCGTGTCATCATATATATGAAGAATTTCAGGTGGTTTAGGAGTAATACGATACCCAATTAAATACAACCCGATAACAATGGGCAGCCAATTTATAAATATAATTTTATAAAAATATAAACTTAATCCTGACAACCCTAATAAGCATCCGATTATATTCGGTGTACTATGGGTAAATAGCATTACCCTGTTAAAATTCATTTTAAATGTCAAGATTGAGCAACCTTAACCTTCGTCTGATATCTTTATTGTTTCTTTTTGATGTTTCTCTTCTGGTTTATCTACATATACTTTTGCTTTTTCTATTTCTGTTGTCAGAATATTTACAGTCTCACCCATTCTTTCAAGTGCTTCAACTTTATATGTATCAATCATATCCATGGTTTCATATATATTTTTAAAAGCATTTTGTATTTTATCTATTTCAATAGTCGTATTTATTGATTGGTTATGTATTTCAGCCGCCTGCTGTTTTAAAGCATTTGAAGTTCCTTCGATAATACTACCTGTCGTTTCGTTTAACGCATTTATCTGATCGAGTACAAGTTTCTCATTTGCCAAAGCTTGAGCAACTGTCACAGCAGTTTTTAAAGCTGAAACAGTGGTATTGGTTGCTCTATCCACTCCTTTTATCAATTCTAAATTGTTCTTTTTAATCATATCCATCGCCATATATCCTTGAACAGATACGGCTAACTGCGTCAACATGTCCTGATTTTTCTGGCGGACATAAAACAGGATTTCTTCTTTTATTTTTTTTACTTTTTCAGGGTCATTGATTTCCAATGCTGTTAATCCTTTAAGTAAATTTTCATCTATTTTTTTACCCAGATAAATATACTTTTCTAAAGATTGCATAACGTCCCATAAATTAAGCTTTTCCTCTTCAATCGTAGCATTATCTTTAAGCAATTCATCTTTACCATTATTAAGAGCGGTAATAATGGCATTGATATTTGATTGTGATGATTGATACAGTCTGAAATAATCTTTTAGCTTATTACCGAATGGTATTAAACCAAGTATTTTTTTAGTTGAAAATAGGTCTCCTTGCTTAGATGGATCTAGTTTCTCAACTGTGCTTCTTAAATTCAGCAATGCTTGTGATACAGGAGATGCGCCATCAAATACACCAGACTCCATAGTACTAACAGGACGTTCAAGCATTCTTGAAGATATATTAGCTGCATCGCGAATTTCTTCAGAACCCATGCTATGGATACGAGATACATTATTTTTAAATTCATCTGATTCTAGCGTGTTTAACGTAATATCTTGTATGAATTCTGTAACTTGAAGATTTAAAGTTGAGACATCATCCTCACTTAATTTCACCATGTTTGATGCAGATTCTTTTTCTATTTTATGAACTGTTTCTGGTGGAGTTAACATTTCATTCATATTTAATTCCTTTTTTTAAAGTATGATATTAATCAATATTATTTGATATTGAGAAACTCCCAGATCGGTAAGTTCCTTGAAATGAAGAAGGCTGAACACCGGTAATTTCTACTAGGCGTGTTATGGCTTTTTGATATTTTTCATCTTGTTTATAAGTATAAAAATATCCTTCTCCGCGAATACAACTTTCACATCCAGAAGTTTTATGTGTATAGGTAATAATTCGTGCATCGTCAGTTATACCTGAGATTTCCTGTCCATGGTAACCTGCCAAAATTATTCCTTCAATTTTCACATTTTCTTTAATATTTAGATTCCACATCGTTGGTTCGTAAGCCATTAAAGCAATAACAATGGGACTTTCATTATAACTGATACTAATGTTAACAGTTTTTTGTTCATGCTTACCTGCATACTTCCTATGGCATTCAAGTGCCTTACTTGTGTCTATTCTCCCTGAACTATCCTGACATTTTGACCACCATGGCGAAGAATCTGTTCCATCTTTTTTATCACCTTCGTAAACACCAATCACGTGCAATGTAGTATTATCAGAAAGCTTTCCCTCGAAAAACCCCGGGATTGGTTTAATTTCAATTTTCTTTGACGAAGTTTCAGTTTGTATTTTATTTACTACTTCTGGTGCCGAATAGGGAATAATATTCTTTTTGGATATCTCAATATTTTTTACAACGGGGGATTGATTTTCGTTTTTTATTAAAACTTGTTCTATATGAGATTGATATATTGCCACGCTCACCCCGAAAATAAGTGAGAGCGTTATTAAGACACTGAATAACTTTTTCATTGTGTTTTTATTATTATTACCTAATATCCTTTTAGCACGTCATGCTTGACGATTTTATGACCCAAATTTAATAAAATTTATTATACTTACATAATTAATATTGAGTATATTTAGGTCTGCAATGCAAAATTTTTAATTAAAAGTAACAGTCTCTCAAATTAATATGATTACCATTCCCAACCAAGCATTAGGCAGTTAAGACCACTACCAATACCAAGAAAACTGACGCGATCACCTTTCTTAAGAAATTGTCTCTGTTCAGCAATGGCTGCTGTTAAGGGGACAGAAACGGTACCAATATTACCGAGGTACTTATAAGTACTAAAATCTTTTTCAGGTGCAATACCTAGTTCTTTTAATATCGTATCACGATGACCTTGGCCGACTTGATGACAGATAACTTTATCAACCTGATGTCGAGCCCAACCCATTTTCGTTAAAAATGAACCCCATGTTTTAACGCCCAACTTGGCTCCATGTTTTAGTACAGCAACTGAATCAGTCGACATAAATTCGGATAATGCTGCCGGTAATGTTTCCGAAGGCATAATACCCGCCAAAGCTGGTGGCAATTTATTACTCGTCATGACGTCTTTAATTGCTGAAGGTAGAATTTCCGGATGCATGACCTGATCAATGGCCGCAAGTAATTTGTCGGGAGAAAACATCAATTCACCCAGTGCCACTGGCGACAATGTAACGCCCCATCGACAGAGTTTATGATGTTCAGGCGCAGACTGATTGGCACCTCCAAGTAAGCGATGTGTCTCTTTATTATCAAAAGAACCATCCGTAAGTAATACTGCAGCAGCACCAGAACCACCGGTTAATGTTGCTAATGATCTGGAAAACATATCCATGGTTCTGTCATTCAACATACGATCGATCATAATTTCGACGATTTCACGGGATGTTTCGCAAGAAACGACCATCCCCGCACGGATCTGTTTTAATTCAATTCGGTTGGCAATATCAATAATCCCATTCATCACGCCCAAACAGGCATTTGAAATATCATATATGTTGGCATCATTACTAATACCCAACTGGGCTGCAACCGCACACGCTGTTGCCGGTTCAAAGTTCTCTCGACAAACACCAGTATAAATAAGTGCCTCAACATCTTTCGCTTCTACATTAGATTGCTCCAAAGCTTTACGTGCTGCTGCTGCTGCGCCGTCTGAAAGCACATGTCCTTCTTCCCACCAGCGACGCTCGCTGATACCGGTCAAGGCCTGTAATTGGCCTGGAGCAATGTGTAATGCGTCATACATAGGCATGAGACGCTCTTCTAAATCTTCGGAAGTAATGACTACAGGAGGTAATTCGTAACCAATCGACTCCATTTGTACGCGTGTATATTTCATGGGTGCATTCTATGTGATTCGGAGCGCAAAATCTTTCATCTGGTAGATAATTCTTCCATCAACCGTCAAAAATCCATCTGCTTTTATGGTTTTGGACATATCATCAATATCAGTAATCACTGCCTGAATTGTGACTTGCTCATCAATAGGCAGAATCTGTCCACGATATATCCATTTGTGAACTTGGTTCAAGGCCATACTTTCAAAAGCAAATTCGCCAATTATTAGGTCGTTCTGCCACCGTTCCCAAGCGAATGCCTTTAATAATTGCATAAATGACTCCAAACCTAATGAACCAGGCCAAACTGGATCCTCATAAAAATGCGCCTTAAAAAACCAGGCATTTTCCTTAACTTTAGCAGTCCCTTCGATAAAACCCAGATTATTTGGTCCTCCTTCGGGATCAAACAGGCTGATTTCATCAACCATACGCATCATATCCGCAGGCATAGGCGCATCAGTCGGGTAAGTAAAAGATTGACCTCGGGATCGTGCTAGTTCTGTCGGAATATACGGTTTCGCATCACGAATACCGATTTGGTCAGCCAAAGCTTGTTTAGAGAAAAAGCCAAAGTTAGTATCGCCTTTATAAACCATCCCCTGATCTGATGTCATTTCATAATCATAAGTCTGGATAATCATGCCGCCTGATTGTGAAACGCTGGTCATCTTCACTTTAGTCGTAAGCGTTCCAATCTCTGGAGTGACTTTTATAAATTGGGTTGCTTTGCCACCTAAATTTCTAAATGAAATATCAATATCACTGGTCAAAGCTGAACCCAAATAAGCAGCTAACCAACCACATGGCTGCAATGCTACTTCCAGTAATACGGCAAACGGCATATAAGGCTGATTGTCTTCTATGAAATACCATTCATCGGCTGACACATCATATTCCGCTTCAATAATACCGCCAGCCTTTAGAACCCATGGCTCGCAATCTTTAATAGAAACGATTCGATCTAAAAATTTATACGGCGGTCCTGGTAGTCGCGCAATCTTACGTTCGTTATCAAAGATTTTATATCGATCACCAAAGGCGTCTGAAGGTTTGCCAATAGCAAAAGCAAGTATTGACTCATTATCAAATAAAACCTGTTTTGTTTCTGATGAACTTTTGTTTTGCCAAAGCGCTTCCAGTTTTTCTTTTTTCAAACCACTTAGTTGAACCGACATATTTTTCATCTGCACAATAGCGCGATGATCTCCATACATTAAGGCATCGGCTAATACATAAGGCGTGCCGTCTTCACGATAACCAATTTCTTTTAACGTGATTTCATATTGAACTGCTTTGGTGTCTTCTGTGACCTGACCTCGACATTTCAACTGACTGACTTCACCGATAATCGGTTCATAAACAAATTCATCTTCTTCGCCAATCCAGCCCATGCGTAACAAATAAACGCGCAAGGTATGTAAACAACATTCATACATTAAAGTGCCCGGCATAACTCGATCATCAACGAAGTGACACGTCAAAAACCAATCATCAGGATGAATATCCGCTTCACCGGTAATCTGACCTAGTCCAAAACGACCTGCGTTAGGATCGAGTTTAAGTATGCGATGAACTAAAGTCATGCGGCCACTTGGCAGGCCAACTGGATTTTGTAATTCAATATTTTTAAAAGCTTCACCAAAACAAGTCGCTAAATCTCCACGCCGTAATGCCGCTAATTGTTCATCGTTATAACTTTCTACTTGCATCGCTACAAGTTGTTTCCAGTTATCAGTGAAGACACCCTGCGCTTTTTGTTTTTCTATATTGGTTAAGACAATACCTTTACCCGCATCCAGTTCCTGTTGCGTAAAGAAACCGGCACAACCCTCTGTCATCGTTAATACAGGTTGACCATTAACAGTGCCTTCAAAATTAAAACGGAATAGATAGGTATCATCCTGACGGAAAAACTCTTCTATACGAATATCATAATGGATTGTTTGTCCGGCTTTCGGTAGAGGGCCATGGAAGGTTATTTTTGCATCTAACAACCTATAAACCGCCTGACCTTTGGTTATATGATCGATACCTAAATAACCAGATAAAAATAAATCAGCCTGCCCTGCTTCTACAGCAATACATGTTGGTATTCGACCTAGATCCAGATACCAAGCTCCGGGTAAAACATCATGTTCGGTTATAACGCGACCGTTGGTATTCACATCATCTTTCAAAGAATCTGCGACACCTTCAACACTTAATATACGATCAGCTAACATTAAAGGTTCATCAGGCAAACGCACTCTTGTTGGATAATGATCGATATCCGAAAAATCAGATCCAAGCATCTTCCCAATAGATCCAATGGCAAACTCCATACACTGATCACGGTCAAAGAGACAATCAACTTTAGTTGGACTCTCTTGTCTCACTGCTATTTGTGATAAATCAATATCCGCATTATTTAATAACTGCATCTGCATATTAATTGCTTGCGAAATTGTCTCTGTCATTCCCTGACTGACACGTAAAAATGCTTCCTGTGCTTCAGCACGCGCCTGTTCAGCTAATTGCATTTGTTGAATCATTGGTTGAAAACCGTCATTAGCAGCCATTGGCATGGGGGTTACATTTTTTGTTGCCTTGCTTATTTCAACAACATTCTCTTTAGTGTTTTCTTGTATAGGATTAACAACATCTACTTTAGGCCTTGGAGGAGCAGGTACGTTAAAAGGCTCACCACCAGTTTTAACACTGATGAAGTTTTTATATTCTGTTTTATCTTTCGCTTTATTTGTTTGTAGTTTTGAAAAGTTTACATCGATGCCTTCAACATAAAGTCTGGCTAAACTCTGCAATACACTATCAACACTGTTCTGCCCTTTAACACAAACTGCTTTTGCATAGTGTGGCTTATCTTCAAGAATTTGATCAATCATTCTTGTACAAGATCCACCCGGGCCCATTTCAATAAACAAACGTACGCCATCTTCATAAGCACTATTTATCACTTTGGTATAATCAAACGGGGCTAATGCCTGATCCAAAATCGAATCTGCAGCAGAATCCTGTGTCACTTCATAAACACCACCACGTATACCGCTATAAAACGTGACATCTTTCGGTGGAGTCGTTTCAAAGATGTGTAAATCGCGATAAGCTTTTTCTACTGGCTTGGCAACCTCACAATGCACCGTCGTCACTCCTGACAAGGGATGATATTGCGCATTTAGCGCTTTAACTGCTTTATGTAATTCAGTTTTATCACCACCAATAACGCATTCGTTCGGTGTATTAATAATGAGCAAATAAACATGATCATGATTTTCTAATACTGTTTTGACTTTATCAGCACTGGTATTAATCACACCTAATGCCCATTCAATAGGTTTATCTGTTCCCCATGCTTTTTGTACAGAGGTGCAAGGACCTGCAAGTTCTTCAGTAAATAAAGTACTTTGCTGAATTCGCTTTAGCATTTCATCTCGTGCAGTCCATGTGCGTGTTGAAAAGAAACCTGCCGTTTCACCTAAACTATATCCGATAACCGCATCAGGCTTGATATCAAAACTGGTAATAACATCACTGATAAACGTTCCCAACCAAACTTGTCCAAAGATTACTTCTTCATGATTGAGTTCTTTGCCATCGTCTTGTTTCCAGAAACGGCCCTGCGCAAACTGTGATGCCAGTGTTTCATTTTCATTATTTAATTTTTCTAATACATCAGGAAATGTCACACCTAGCTCTTGCCCCATACCAAAAAAATGATTACCTGAACCGGGATACACAAAAGCTAGCTTACCTTCTTTAGCTAAGGGGGAAGTCGAATAAAAACTACGGCCATTATCAATAGAATTATTATTTTCAATAGCCGCTATAACTTCATTTTTAGCCTGATTAAATTCTTTTTCATCATTAACTAATAAAACAACGCGATACTTTTTCTGTTTATCTTCAACAACATCATTAAAAGAAAAACGATTAAGGTTATTAATTAACGATTCTTTACTATCTGCAGATAATGCAATTAGTTTTGCCGATATATTTTTAACATTAATGTCTGTGTCTACTTGTTCTAAAACCACACTGACACAATTACCATCAATACTTGTGGCATTAACCAATGCTTGTCTTGAACCTTGCAGTCGATCCTTTAACCAATAACGTGCTTTTGAATTATTATCACCTGGCTGTATACAATGGTGTAACGAACTTACCGCACTGGCGACACTTATTAATCCATTTGCTGCCCCTGAATGGCCGAGAGAAAATGTATTTCTAACCGCATTTTGTAAAACGGGAATCTCAACATTATTCGTATTCGATGCCTGACTAACGTAATCAATCGCATCTAAATGACACTGTGCATCTGAACACGCATTTTGAATTGCCATTATCATTGCTGACTGTTCAGGTTTACTATCGCAGCCGCCAGCTGAAGCAGTACCGATACCTTTAATTAATGCATAAACCTTATCGCCATCACGAATTGCATCTTCATGACGTTTCAACACAAAGGCAGTTGCACCATCAGCAATAATACTTTG
>JBFIIJ010000046.1:0-11336 GCA_041601315.1 Gammaproteobacteria bacterium | reverse complement strand
TGTTGTTGTTTTTGTTGTTCGGTGGAGGAAGGTGATATTGGTGGTGATGCAAATGCTGTTGCTGATGCTAGGCAATGGATAAAAGGTGAAGAAATGTGTCTGGTAACGCTTTGGAATAATGCTCCTTTGTCTGTTTCTGCACCTAATTTTGTAGTTTTGCAAATCACGGAGACTGATCCGGGTGTTCGTGGTGATACGGCACAAGGTGGTACAAAACCGGCAACATTGGAAACAGGCGCGACTGTAAAAGTACCATTGTTTGTGGACAACGAAGAGCTGATAAAGATCGATACACGTACAGGAGAGTATGTCGGTCGCGCGAAAGAGTGATTTAAAAAATATTTTTCACTTCATCCCTTAAAAAGGAATTCTCTGGCATAAAAATTGTCTCATTTTCTAGAAATAGTTAAATTTTTTGACTATATTTAAATTGTTAACATTAAATTGTTAGTGGATGAAAATAATGGGAAATTTTGAACATACGATGAGTGATTTATTTGCTCAGTTGGGTTTGCCTGATGCGGACGGTGAGATTGATAATTTTATCCATCAGCATCGTCCTATCAAGGGTGATTTATCTCTTGAAAAAGCAACATTTTGGAATAACGCTCAATCTCAGTTTATATCTGAGGCTTTGAGCGACGATTCTGATTGGGCAGAGTTGGTTGATCAGTTAGACACTCGATTACGTGCATAAACATAAGTAAAAGCTTAGTTTAAAATTTGGACTGGTAGTTTAATTCTACAGTCCTTAATATCGCTTGCCATGACATTTGATAATTCATGGCAACCCACCGCGTCAATCGACATTATTAAACAACGAGCGATATTGTTACGACAGATTCGGAATTTTATGGAGTGTCGACAGATTCTTGAAGTTGATACGCCTGTTCTTAGCCACTATGCGAATAGTGACCCTTATATTCAAAGTTTGAAAACGTTGAATGTTTTCGAAAAAGAAACGCCGCTTTATTTACATACTTCTCCCGAATTTTGCATGAAACGTTTGCTAGCCGCAGGCTCGGGATCAATTTATCAGATTGCACATGTGTTCCGTGATGAAGAATCGGGTAAAAAACATCACACTGAATTTAGCATGCTTGAGTGGTATCGGACTGGTTTTGATTATTACCAACTAATGAATGAAATTGGCGAGTTGTTGCTTGATATTGGTTTAACTCAGCCGGATAAAATGACATATGCAGAAGCATTTGCAGAGACTATTCAGATTAATCCACACACGGCGAACATAAAACAGTTACAAGAAATAAGTGCCAAGCATGGTTGGGGTGCTGATTCAGATGATCATCATGCGTTGCTAGATTATATTTTTTCTGAAGCAGTCATTAAAAAGCTAAATAATAGTCAGCCGCTGTTAATTTACGACTACCCGGAATTTATGGTAGCACTGGCAACAATAAAGCCTGGGAAACCTTGCGTGGCTGAACGTTTTGAATTGTTTATTAACGGTATGGAGATTGCGAACGGGTTTAATGAATTGTGCGATGTTAATGAACAAAGGAAAAGGTTCGAAGCTGAAGTGAACATAAGAAAAGAGAAAGAATTATCAGAGCATCCCATTGACCACTATTTGCTTGCTTCGCTTAACTCTGGCTTACCTAAATCATCTGGTGTAGCACTAGGGCTAGACCGTTTATTGATGGTTTTATCCGGAAAAGATGATATAAAAGAGGTGATGACGTTCACCCTAGATAATAACTAGGATCAATAATTTAAGGATGTTTATTTAATGGGTATTTATTCAGTTGATAAATTAATTGCTGAGACCCGCCGTATTGCTAAAGAATATCGTCTTGCTACCGGCAAGATACTTCCTGTCACTCCTGAAATAGCGATTAACGATGCTATATCAATTCTGGAACTGCTTCCTAATAACGAAAAGAATTCTGCTTATGATGCAATTTATGAAAAAAAGGGGGAATGTTTAAAGGTTCAAATAAAGGGTCGCGCTATTTTTGATGATAAAAAACAGGGGTATCGAATTGGAGAAGTTAAAAGAGATCAGGAATGGGATGCTATTATTCTGGTTATAATGAATTCTGATTTTATGACGGAAGAAATCTATATGGTGAAAAGAGATATTATCTTGAATGAATTAGAAGAAAAAAAGAAAAGTAATAAAAAAGGCGCCATGACCATAGCTAAATTTAAAATGATTTCAGAATTACTTTGGACAGAACAATACGGTTTCGAACAGGAAAAACTCTAATCAATCAATCTCATCTAAAATATATTTTATTCAAAACACATTTTTGCTTTCTTTGAATATTAATATTTAATTACTTATTTCATGAAAACAGTAACAGAAATATTTTCTGATGCAGGCGCATTGTCTGAATTAATCAAAGGTTATCGTCATCGACCTGAACAGGAAGAAATGGCGCAAAAAATATTATCTGCAATTAAAGAGGGTCAAAGCCTGGTTTGCGAAGCCGGAACGGGCACAGGTAAGACAATGGCATATCTGGTGCCGGCATTATTATCTAGGCAAAAAGTAATCATCTCTACTGGCACACGACATTTGCAAGATCAACTCAATGAAAAAGATTTGCCGATAGTGTTAGAAGCATTGGATTCACCTGCAACAACAATGGTTTTGAAAGGACGATCAAATTATCTTTGCTTACAGCGTATGAATATAGCGATTAATTACTCTAAAGATTTGAGTTATCAAAACATGAGTGACTTGCAAGAAGTAGTGCAATGGTCTTCATCAACAAAAACCGGTGATATAAATGAACTCGGTATGATTGAAGAAAACTCATTTATTCGTCCTGTTATTACATCCACTACAGAAAATTGTCTTGGTCAGGCTTGTCCAGAATTTGATTCCTGTTTTGTATTTAAAAATAGAAAGAAAGCGTTGGAGTCTGATTTAGTGATTACTAATCATCATTTACTGTTAGCAGATATGGGTTTACGAGAAAACGGGTTTGGTGAAGTGTTGCCATTAGCTGATCTTATTATTTTTGACGAAGCACATCAGTTGCCTGAATTAGCTTCCAGTTACTTTAGTAAAACGATGAGCACTCGTCAGTTACTTGAATTAATAGCTGATACAAAAACCGCTGCACATGAAGAAGCAAAAGATATACTTGGTTTAACGGAAGCATTAGCAAAATTTGAAAAATCAATTCGCGATACACGATTAGTATTCGGACGTAAAGATCAGCGAATGAGTTGGCAGGAGACATGGGATAAAACTGACTTATCGGTGGAATTGCCGAACTTATTAGAATCTTATCAAGCCGTCATGGATATTCTTGATGCATCTAGTGAACGTGGAAAGCTATTAGATAATTGTTGGCAACGAGCAAAAGCACATTACAACTATATAGAGTCTTATATGGAAACAAAAAATGAAGACTCAATTCGTTGGCTGGAAATACGCGGACACCATTTATATTTTAATCAAACGCCGGTTAATATTGCTGAAACATTTCAACAAAGACTGAATGACTATAACGCAACAAGTGTTTTTACCTCAGCAAGTTTGGCTATTAATAATGACTTTAAACATTTTAGTCGTCAGCTTGGACTTGAAGAATGTTTAACTGAAGTATGGAACAGTCCATTTGATTATCAAACTCAAACCCGTTTGTATCTACCGCTTGATTTACCTGAACCGAATCAAATTGAGTTCTTTGATACATTTATAGAAAGAACAATAAAATTGCTCTCTTATAGTGATGGTCATGCCTTTGTTTTATTTACCAGTCATCACGCCTTGTCTAGAGCTGCTAAAATTTTGCCAGAAAGAATAGATTACCCGATCTTTATACAAGGTCGGGCGCCTCGTTCCGAGTTATTGAATCAATTCAGACAAACAAAAAATGCTGTTTTGCTAGGAACGAGTAGTTTTTGGGAAGGTGTTGATGTGAAAGGAGAGGCTTTATCTTCCGTTATTATCGATAAACTACCTTTTGCAAGCCCGGATGACCCCGTATTACAAGCACGTTTAAATCACTTTTCTAAACAGGGTGGTAATGCCTTTATGGAATATCAGGTTCCACAAGCGGCGATAGCATTAAAACAAGGTGTTGGACGTTTAATTCGAGACGTTACTGATAGAGGTATTTGTACTATTTGTGATAAACGAATTGTAAGCAAGCCATATGGCAAACGCATCATAAATGCACTGCCGCAAATGCCAATTACACATGATATTGCGGATATAGAAAGGTTCTTCCACAAGAGTCTTCCGTAAACCGTCATACAAAAGTGACATGTAATTTTTTAGTGACATTAATTTATTAAGTACTTCTTCTAAGCTATTGATAAACAAAGTTTGTTTCATTATGATAAATCTAAAATTAAAATAACAAATTAGTACAAAATTATCTCTTTTGTTCTATCGTAGATTTTGGGGAACATGTGTAAATGAGCAATCGTAGGCTTGCTTTACTTGAATTTGATATGGGCTGGTCCATGTGGCTAACAGAAGCTCATTTACCATTTCATATCGGGCGTCATCCCGATAATGATTTAAGAAACTCAAGTAACTGTGTCTCACGTAAACATTGCATGCTTGATCTAATAGATGATCAACTTTGCATTATCGATACAGGTAGTTCAAATGGTACTGTCTTATACGATCAGGTTATAAAAAATCAGGAACTGCCTCTTCTGGATAAAACCTGTGTTCTTTTGTCAGACATGATGATTTGGATCACGCCTTGTGACCATCAAGGTTATCTGATGCAGGAAAAAGCGTTAAAAACACTTACCGGCACTCAAGAAACGTTTAGTTCAAGTCATGGGGTTTGTTTGGTTGATATCTGTAATTCAATGGAACTTGCTTTAGAAGAAGTGAATCATATTTCGCAAATGTTACGTTCAACTATTATTGGCCGTGAACAGGATAAGTTATTGTTGTTAAAACACATGGGAGATGGTTATCTGGCTGTGTTTGATTCCAGTTTACCTGCCGTTTCAGCAGCGAAAAGACTACTTAATTGGCAAGCGACAGGTAACGAAAATATTTTTTCAACTAATATACGTATTTCACTTGATGCCGGTATCACTCATCCTAGCCACGGCCATGATAGGTCAGGTTTGCCTATATGCCGTGCAGCTCGAATTGAAAAAACACAAATCCGTGATATCGAAATACCGAGTAACGATATCAATAAACTAAAGCCATTCAATCGTTGTGTGTTGACGAAGAATATGAGCAAAGTGCTGGATACGACTGTAGAAGAGAGGCACACTTTTATAGGCCAACGCAAATTAAAAGGCTTTGCCAATGAAATGCACTCGATATATCAATACAACAGTTAAGTCATTTTTGGAATTACTTTATCTATTGCAGTAATCATCAGCCATAATTAGTGTTGTTATGGCAATTGTAAAATTAAAATCGACTGGTTCGATTAAAATCATTCAAATAACGGATACACACATTTTCGATGATGGTGCTGATTCGTTTAATGAATTTGATACCTCAGCCAGCCTTCAGCAAATCATTGAAAAAATAAGAATAAATGAATCAGATGCCGATTTGGTTTTATTAACGGGCGATTTGGTCCATGAAGCAACAAAAAGCGCGTATCAAAAGTTAGCTGACTATCTTTCCTCGTTAACGACTCCTGTTTTCTGTCTACCAGGAAATCATGATGACCCCGGTCTGATGAATGAGGTCATGGAGGCTAATGGAATTAATGCCTGTAAAACCATTAGGCTAGGACAATGGCTAATTGTTTTATTAAATACATGTCTAAAAGGGGAACATAGTGGGAAGTTAACTACTTCCGAACTAGAGTTTTTACGGGAAACACTTAAATCCAATCTGGATCAGCATTGTCTGATAGCGCTTCACCATCATCCCGTCTCCGTCAATAGTTCCTGGATGGATAGTATGATATTGGAAAATGCAAAAGAATTTTTAAGTATTATTGATGATTTTGATCAAGTACGAGGAATTATCTGGGGTCATATACATCAGGAATTTGAGTTAATCAGAAACAAAGTGACACTAATAGGCTCTCCATCGACCTGCTTACAATTTAAACCAAGAAGTGATGTCTTTGCTGTTGACGATAAACCGCCCGCGTACAGAAAACTAGAGCTAAAAACTGATGGAATACTAAAAAGTAAGGTTATTTATCTGCCGGAATAAACCTATAATTTACATTATAAATAAACAATAAATATATGAATAGACTAGTTTTTATTCGCTACTTTATTTCTTAGATAAGTTGGTGTCGCTGCTTCTACCGAGATAGCTTTATTTTGCCGATAGGCGGGTTTTGCCAGAGTCAGAATATCTAAAGCAGAAGGAAAAACATCACCATTAAAGCCGACTAAATTATGGTTAAACTTCGATTGCAACTCTTCAGCATAAGTTTTCCAACCGGTTCCTACACCAAACCAGTTTTCATCAGAAACAGTGACCAAGTCAGTTGGAGAGCAGACCATTTCTTCGTTAATAAGCTGCATAATTCCGGAAGCATCTTTTTTATATAATGCCCAATAAATTTCCTGCATACGCGCGTCGATAGCTGATGCGACATGGTCATGTTCATTGGCAAATTGTTGTGCTAACGCTGCTAAAGTTGATACAGGGATAACAGGTAGGTCGTGAGCAAATGCCAGACCTTGTACAACACCAATCGCAATACGAATACCGGTAAACGCACCGGGACCTTGTCCAAAAGCAATGGCATCAAGCTGGCTTACTTTTATATTGGCTTCCTGAAGTAACTCATCGACCATAGGCAAGATTAACTGTGTATGGCGTCTGGGAGCGACTTCATAGCGCTGTATACATTTATCATCTATATCAAGTGCAGCAGAGCACGCTTCTGTTGCCGTTTCGATAGCTAATATTTTCATTTTTTACAAATAGATTTAAATGTTGTTGATGAATTATTAATCTGAAAAATAGTTCTTGGGTCGAAGACTAACAAATATTGGCTTATTCCAGTATTTATTAATTTAGTTTCATGCTTTGCATAAGCCCCCTATAATGCCCGCCTATGTTTAAATCATTCGAAACCATGATTGGCTTGCGTTATGTTCGAGCGCGCCGTCGCAATCATTTCATTTCTTTTATTTCCATGACCTCAATGCTGGGTTTGGCTTTGGGTGTGATGGCCTTAATTACTGTGCTATCGGTGATGAATGGTTTTGAAAAAGAATTAAAAGAACGGATTTTAGGTATGGCATCGCATGCAACTATCATTGGTGATGGAGATAGTTTAAGAGATTGGCAGCCAATCGCAGAAGAAGTGATGCATCACCCGGAAGTATTGGGTGTTGCTCCTTATGTTCATGCAGAAGGAATGTTGGTGAAAGATAAAAGCGTTAATGGCGCTATTATTCGTGGAATTTTGCCCAATGAAGAGCCTAATGTCGCTATCGTTACAGAAAAAATGACGCACGGTGATTTGAATAATTTACAAGCTGGTGCCTTTAATATTGTTTTAGGTAAAGAACTTGCTCGCCAACTTGGCGTTATAGTCGGTGATAAAGTGACATTGGTTGCGCCACAAGCCAATGTAACGCCTGCTGGAATTTTGCCAAGACTAAAACGTTTTACGGTTGCCGGTATTTTTGAAGCGGGCATGCATGAATTTGATAGTGCTTTAGCCTTAATTCATATGGATGATGCTTTAAAGTTGTTTCGTAAAACATCGCCGACAGGCTTACGATTAAAAACCAGTGATATTTTAAAAGCACCAATTATTAGTCGGCAGATAGCAAGTCAATTACCCGGTCGTTACGGTGTTGTTGACTGGACACAAAGACATGCCAATTTTTTCCGAGCTCTAAAAACAGAAAAAACGGTTATGTTTGTTATTCTGACATTAATTGTCGCTGTTGCTGCATTCAATATTATTTCAACATTAGTCATGATGGTGTCTGATAAACAGGCTGATATTGCTGTATTACGAACTCTTGGCGCCAGTCCCGGCAGCATTTTAAAAATATTTATGATTCAAGGAACGATTATTGGGTTGGTCGGAATAATATTAGGTGTCGTTGGCGGTGTCTGGTTGGCTTCAAATGTAGAAACGATTGTTCCAGCTATTGAATCAATGATCGGACAAAAGTTTTTATCAGCAGATGTTTATTACATTAGTGATCTCCCATCAGATATGCATTGGAACGACGTCATCATAATCAGCATTGTTTCTTTTGTGCTTTGTTTATTGGCAACAATTTATCCTGCCTTACGTGCAGCGAGTACACAACCGGCTGAGGCATTACGTTATGAGTAATGTATTGCTTGAAACAAAAGGTCTGAGCAAGCACTTTAGCGAAGGTGAAATGCGTGTTGATGTTTTAAAGGAAATCAATTTCAGCATTAATAAAAATGAAAGTGTTGCGATTATTGGTGCTTCAGGTTCCGGTAAAAGTACATTACTACATTTACTAGGCGGTCTTGATACACCTGATCAAGGCGAGATACTTATTAATGGAAAAGATATTGCTGTTTTAAATGATGAGCAACGCGGTGAAATGCGTAATAAACACCTTGGTTTTATTTATCAATTTCATCATTTGTTACCTGAGTTCTCTGCATTAGAAAATGTGGCTATGCCGTTATTAATCAGACGCAGTAATGAAAAAGAAGCATTAGATAAAGCAGCATCATTATTAGAAAAAGTAGGTTTAGCAAATCGAGTGCAACATCGTCCGGGAGAATTATCAGGTGGTGAACGTCAACGTGCTGCAATCGCCCGTGCGTTAGTAACAGAACCTGCTTGTATTCTTGCTGATGAACCGACAGGTAATTTAGATGAAAAAACAGCCGATCAGGTGTTTGAATTAATATTAGAACTGAATCAGAGTTTAGGAACTAGTCTAATTATGGTGACACACAATCTGGAGCTTTCTAAACGGGTTGACCGGGTTGTTGAATTAAAAGAAGGTGTGTTAGCTGAATAGTTAAAGTTAGCTACTTTGTTTTCCGTCTTTTTTCCCATTTTGAAATTGCAGTTAATCGCCATATCAATCGGATAATGATGTAGGTCAGAAATGAACTGATCGTTGCCATAATAAAACAGCCTAAAAGTAATGGCTCCCATATATGCACCAAGGTATGGCTAATCCAGTCCCAAGAGATTGAAAAATCTACATTTTTTTCTTCATGCCCAAGAATGTTTGCACCTAGACGGTATGCGAAAAAGAAAAGTGGTGGAATCGTTATTGGATTACTGAAAAAAGAGAATAAGACGGCAATAGGTAAATTCATACGAAATAAAATTGCAAGAGCTGCCGAACTTATCGTATGTATTGGAAAGGGGATAAAGGCACAGAACATCCCAATGGCTGCCCCGCCTGCTGAAGATCGTTTATGTACATGCCATATATTCGGATCATGTAAATAATCTGAAAAGAGGTGCATTCCACCACGCTTTTGCAAGTGTTCTCTATGCGGCAGATAACGTTTAAACCAGTGTTTTAAACTCATTATTATTAAATTTTTCGTATTACTAAAAAAAAGCGCGCTATTATAGCCCAATAATTATTACAGGGAGTTAATAGTTTTATGCTCGCAGGGACGCTGGCATTTGTCGCAGGTATTTATTGTTTAATGCAATTTTCATACTTGCCATCGCTTTGGCATATCGTATTTTTGCCTTTACTTCTCTTCTTCGTCCGTTTTTTTCCTCATGTTCGCGTTGCATTATTCTTTTTTCTCGGATTTTGTTGGGCTTTATTTTATGCCCATTTGAAAATGAATCATGTACTCGAGGCAGACATTGAAAATGCCGATATGCTTGTTACGGGGGTAATATCTTCAATCCCTGAAACGTTAGACGACCACGTTCGATTTTTGATCGATATTAAAGAAATATCTTCATTAAATGAACAGTTTTTTCCTTCACCAGGGATTGTTCGACTAAGTTGGTTCAAGTACAAAGCAATACCTGCTCCTGGTGAGATATGGCAGTTACGAGTCAGACTAAAGAAACCCTACGGCTTTATGAATACGGGTGGCTTTGATTATGAAGCATGGATGTTAAGGCAAGGCATAAAAGCAACAGGCTATGTAAAATTTGCTAAACAAAATAAGAAGGTCAATCACGATAGGACTTATTTTGTTCAACAACTTCGTCATAATATTGCGACACGTTTAAAACAAACAGTAGATAAACCTTTGTTGGGGTTGATACTTGCCTTAAGTTTGGGTGATCGCAGTCAACTTGATGTAGAACAGTGGCAGATATTGAGTCAAACAGGAACTAACCATTTAATAGCGATATCCGGTTTGCATCTGAGTTTAATAGCAGGGTTTATCTATTTTATTAGTATGTTTTTCTGGAGTCGTTTTTATTATCTAACACAACGAATACCTGCACCTTTATTCGCTTCGGTAATGGCATTTTCAGGAGCATTAGTTTATGCATTGCTTGCTGGCTTTGCGCTTCCTGCGCAACGTGCACTGATTATGATAGGAGTGTTCTTGATAGCGTTGTTTTCAGTTAGGCAATTGTTATTTGTTAATGTGATCTGTATTGCTACGTTAATAGTTCTTGCATTAGATCCTTTCGCTATAATTGCTGTTGATTTTTACTTGTCTTTTATGGCCGTAATTTTTATTTTGTATATTAGTCGTTACAGGATAAATAATGATCATAACTTAACTCGATGGATTCGCTTGCAGTGTTTATTAAGTCTTTCTCTTTGTCCGATATTGATTTTCTGGTTTAAACAAATTCCTCTTTATAGTGTGTTGGCAAACTTGATTGCTATTCCAGTCATTGGTTTTTTAGTTGTGCCGCTAACATTAGTTGCTTTAATGCTATTGTTTCCTTTGCCACATATAGCTCAATATCTATATAAGTTAATAGATAGAATAAATGAACTGCACTGGTCGTATCTTGAATTTCTATCGCAACTAAATAATGCAATCGTCCCGATTGCGGCACCAAACTTATGGTCACTTATTCTAGCAATTGTAGGTGTGTTAATTTTGATCATGCCCAAAGGTTTGCCAGCAAGGTGGTTGGCGATATTCTTTTTAATGCCTTTATTGTTTCCATTGAATGAAAAATTAAAGCAAGGTGAGTTTGACTTTAACTTATTAGATGTAGGACAAGGTCTAGCTGCTGTTATTCAAACCAACGAACATACGCTTGTTTACGATACTGGAGCCAAATTTTCTAAACGCTTTAATATTGGTGATGCGGTTATTAAACCTTATTTGAGAGAAAAAGGAGTAAATCGAATATCAACACTTATAATTAGCCATGGTGACAATGATCATATTGGCGGAGCTGATGCGATTATTGATAATTTCATAATTGATCAAATTTTAAGTAGTGTTCCAACGGCCTTTATTGGACAATTTGCGGAAGAAAAAC
>JBFIIJ010000045.1:0-11456 GCA_041601315.1 Gammaproteobacteria bacterium | reverse complement strand
TCCGATCCATAGTCTATAGTTACCAGATAATTTGAAAGTCCTTCCTGTCATTAGTACTCATAATGAAGCCGTATACATAAAGAATGTGTCAATAAATCGAGGAATTTTGTGGTCAATAAAAAATTAATCTTAATAGGTGCGTTGTTGTTTTATTCATGCGCTTCATTTTCTGTGGCACAGGATTCATCAATTCTTGATAAACAGCCTGATTTCGATATTAACGGCATGAAACTTGGAGATAAATTAACTGTAGCATTTTTTAATAAACATTGTTCTTCAGCAAATATAGATAATGCTGAGATTGAATGTAAACAAAAGATAAAGTTAAATGGAATAAAACTATCAATTTTATATTTTTTCCATAATGGAAAATTAATTGCATTATCTTTTAATTACCCATCGTCAAAATATAGCGATTTGATTGATGTCTATACGAAAAAGTTTGAGCTTTCGCCTCATAGTAATACGGAAGAGCCAATTTTACTTAGTACGGGCGCTAAATATACAAATAAAAAAGTATCGTGGAATACAGCTTCAGGAGAATTCGTCATACAGCAATACTGGAATAACTTAAAAAAAGGATCTGCTCATTTATCATCCACTGAATATGATAAATATAAATTAAGTAAAAGTGAGAAATTCAATGAAGGCATCATAGAAAAAATATTTGGAGATATCTTTGATTAACTGAACAAATTACTTGTTGATTTTCAATGTCAGCATTAATTGGATTGGACTATAAGTGCATTTTTTGAGTATGATTTAAATTTCTGTAGGGAATTAAGTTCCAGAAATGAAAGGTAACGCTTTATCACATAGTCTTCGTTTTCAGCTAGCGCTTTCATCAGAAAAATATCTGGCATATTACAAGGGAAAAGCAAATAGCATTCAAGCGCGCTCCGTAGATAATAAAAGCATTCGATTCCCGGCCAACGCAATACGAAAAATTCTTACCCGTGAAGGAATATACGGTTTATTTGAAATTCAGTTCGATGAAAATAATAAACTCATAAATATTGAGAGAATAAGTTGAATATTTTCAGGTTATCTTAATTCTAAATAGCATCAAGTAATAGCATGTCTTCTTTAGTTATATTGATGTTTATGGCTTGTAGGCTATCTGTAACACTACTAACTTTACTGGCACCGGGTATGGGTAATATTGATGTGCTTTTATTTAATAACCAAGCTAGCATGATTTGATAGCTTGAAGCCGAATATTTTTCACCAAGTTTCTTTAATAAAGCATTCTCTGATCGTTGTTTGTGTTGAAAATGTCCTCCAACCGGACTGTGTGCAATAAAAGTAATATCGTTATTCTCGCAAAATTCAATCACGCCATTCTTGAATGATTGCCGTTCAAATAGATTGCATCGATTTTGTACGGACATGATTTGTGAAATCGAAAGTGCTAACTGAATTTGTTCAACCGTCACATTAGACAAACCGATATGTTGAATTTTTCCTTCATTCTTCAATTTTAAAAGTTCACCAACAGAATCAGTTAAAGGAACATTTGGGTCGGGGGCATGTAATTGATATAAAAAAATCGAGTCTGTGCCTAAATCTTTCAGGCTTTTTTCACAGGATTGTCTTAACCATGCTGGGCTGGCATCAACCGTCCAATCGCCCTTGGGTCTTCTTAGTCCGCCTTTCGTGGCAACTATAAGTTCGTTTTTTGGAGTTATGTTTGATAACGCTTTTGCGATGAGCTTTTCATTATGTCCAACATCTGAATCATTGGCGCAATATACGTTGGCAGAATCTATAAAGTTGCCACCCCCATCGATGAAAGCATTAATAACGCGTAATGCCTGTGCTTCGTCCGGTCGTCCTTCCAGAGAAAGCGGCATTGCGCCCAAACCTATCAAATAGACTTCGATATTTGTTTTATCCAGTCGCCTTAAAACGCCCATGATGATTTTATCTTCCTTAAAAGTGTTGATTATATTTATAATTTATAACATTAAAATCTGTTTGCAAGGATTAACTAGAGATAGTTAATTCCATAAAGGTGCATTATTGCTTAATACTTTTTCTCCCTGCGTAACATCATAACGTTCCATTAAATAACATAGACAATCTAGCCGGATAATATCTTTGGCGGTGGTAAGCATTGCCGGAACCAGTGATGCTCTGGTATAGAGGTTGTTATCTTTGATATAAAAATAGTGGTCAAATATATCGTGACCTTCTTCATCAAGTACAATTAGCGGTTTTAATATATTAACGTTGTTTTTTGCAAGTAATGTATCGCTCATTATCTCTTCAAAATTTAATCCTTCGATGCCTTTGATAAATTTAATGTCAGCTTTTTCACCATTGAAACTGAAATCATAATCTTCCGGAATTTTTATAATTCCGACAGTGTGATAAAGGTCGATATTGTTTTTAATGTCAGCATCAATTTCAAAAGATTCAAGCTGAAGCATTTTGTTGACATACTGTGTGGTTAATTGAATACCATATTCATCTCCTGGTTGACCACACTCAAGTGTTACTGCTGGACACATCTCAGCGAATGCCAAACTTTGTACACCTGTTGGTCGAATAAAATAAATAACAATCCGGCTAAATTCGCGCGCCAGTTTAAGATAGCGTTCATCCAGTTTGTTTATGCAGGCATAGTGAGGGTTTAATCCATTATTATTATGTATATCGATACTGACAAAGATATTGCGTTCGCGCATGATGTTTAATACGGATTGCATGATTAAGTGTTCATCACTATTACCTTCACCCCAGACGCGATTATAATCAGATTGATTTTTTAATTTTCTTTGCTTTTGTCGTGCAGCATCAATATTGCCAATAAAGATCGTTAATGAACGAGGCAAGCGTTGTCCCTGATATTTCCTCAAAATATTTTTAACGACTTCCCAGCCGGTGAATTCATTTCCATGCAGTAATACAGATAAAAATATCTCGGGTTCACGTTCGCCTTTAATATGAACCAATGTTGGCCCGGGTAATTTTTCATATAACCGATGCGCGGGCAGGGCAAGGATCTCATCACTTAATTCATTAATAATATTTAACACTTAAATTTTCCATTTATGTACGGGCAACCCGCTATTTTGTTGTTCCAGATAATCACAAGTAAGATGTTGCATGTTTTTTCCATGTTTAGTAACCCATCGACGTTGCCAATTGGCACCGTTTTGCTGGTTTTCAATGCGTTCATGGATTATCGAAATGTACTTATCAATATCATCCTCTTCAATATCAAGTATTGCCAAACCTCTTTTCGTTGCAGGAATTAATTCATCTAGCAGAAGACTTCTTACCGGGACATTGCCATGTCCGGGCCAAAAGACAGTCGCGTTGAGTCCGTGTTTAGCACACGCATAAAAATTTTGTTTAGCTATATGAAAGGGAAGTTCTTCATGAATTTTTTTAATATCATCAACCAATGCATATGCCAAACCAAAATAAAGAGCAGCGTTAGCAATACTATCGACAACACTTGGGCCTGCCGAAATGACACGATGTTCTATACGTATATGTGGTACCTGGTTACTATCAAAACCAATCAAAGGTCTGTTCCAGCGCCAAATCGTTCCATTGTGAAATCTTAAATGACTCAGGTGTACACGTTCATCCTGTTTTTTTAATGGGACCAGTACCGGGTAGTGTGTCAGGTTTTCTTCATAGCATTCCATCATTGAATCTATTGCGTATCCACTACCAAAGGTAACGCGACGATAATCTGTGCTACCAATTTCAACAGATTGTTCAAATAAAGGAATGCGTGTTTCATCCCAGAGTTCGTGGCCAAACAGATAAGGTGAATTTGCTGTCGCCGCAACAATCGGTGCTGAAAGCATGATTGAAATATTATAGAAATCAACTGCACTGTGAAGCGGAACCTGTAAATGCAGTTGAAATGAAGTGCAAGCAGATTCAAGCATAACATCATGATGTGTGGTCTTGATTGTATCTTGACCACTGATATCAAGTATGATGGGTTTGCCATTACGTGACTTGAATACCTGTTCGTTTAAGGCCTTGTATCGATTAAGTTGAGACATGTTTGCCATTGTCAGTTGCTGTTCCTGAATATTTGGCAAAATACCTATCATCATTAAATCAATCGATAAGTCTTTAGCAACGTGCCGGCATGAATCCCATGTTTCCTGAAGGTTACGTTCCATCTGACTAAATGCATTGTTTTTTAATGTAACAGGCGGACCATTAATCTCGACATTAAATGCGGCCAGTTCATGAACGACCATGGGGTTGTTTAATTTATCTAAGAAAGCTTGATTGACAGATTGTGGTTCGCCGTAATTATTTACCAGTATCGCTTCTACCTCATATCCGCCGACGGGACCGTCATTCGAAAAAAGCTTTTTATAAAAAAAATCAGTCAGTAGATGAGTTTCGTCATTCAGATTTTGTAGAAAAACACTAAAATCATGAGCTGAAAAAATACCAGATTCTATTTCTTGTCCCATCTATAAAACACTCATTTTTAATGACAGAATAATTTATGAAGTTATATATTTGTTTTTTTAATAATACCTTTTATGTAGATCTGTTAACATAAAAAAATGAGTAATGCGAAGAAAGCAAAAGAGGCCAGAAAACTATTATTGTCTGAATATCAGGCAATATTAAGCACACATTCTGTAGACGTAGAAGGTTACCCTTTTGGTTCAGTCGTTCCGTACTGCCTAAACAATGAAGGCAAGCCTATCATTCTGATTAGCGCTATTGCGCAGCACACTAAAAATATACTATCTGATCAGAAAGTATCTTTAATAGCAACTGAAGGTGGTGCGGATGATTTACAAACAGTTGGTCGAGTCACTTATATTGGTAATGCTGAAAAACTAAATGATGACGATAGCCAGAGTGTGGAACGTTATTACAGTTATTTTCCTCAATCTCGCGGATTTCATAAAACACATGATTTTGACTTCTATCAGCTTCATCCTGTACGTATTCGATTTATAGGTGGTTTTGGCCAGATTTATTGGGTGGAAAAAGAGGAATTTTTATTAGCCAACCCTTTTAGTTTTGAAGAAGAAAAAGGAATGATTGACCATATGAATCTTGATCATGTTGAAGCAATTAAGCATTATTGTGATGATTACGACATTAAATACTCAGTTGATGATGTTCCCGTTATGGTTGGTATTGATAGTGAAGGATTTAATTTACGTAGTGGTGCACATATACATCGAATTAATTTTGTCGAACCGGTAACGACCGCAGTAGAGGTTCGTAAAGCATTAGTTGAAATGGCAAAAAGTTAAAATGAATAAGACACTCGTGATTTTAATTCTGGTTGTTATAGTTTTAAGCTGGAATTTCATTTTTACTGATTCGAAAAAAATTGATTTGACAGATCCTGCCAAAGTGCTTCAAGGTCTATCGCAATCTATGCAATATAAAGTTGCGGTAAAAGATTACTGGAAAGAAAAAAAGAGTTTACCCGATGCTGAAATGTGGGCTAAAGAAGGCAAGAAAATTAATGTTGATACAAGTAAATCATTAGTGAAAAATATTGAGGTGGGCATAGACGCACCAGGCGCGATCACTGTTCATTTTACAAATAAAGAAACGATACAACTTGAAAAAGATATTGAAGGAACAAAGATAATATTAGTGCCGGAAGTAAAAGGTGAAAGGCTGATTTGGTCATGTCGTGGGACAATGGATCAAGCATATATGCCAAAGAAATGTAAGCAGGATGTACCGGAAAATAATACGAGTACAGAAGAACAAAATTAATAATTAACAGAGAGGCAGTAATGAGTGATTTAACAGAAGACGAACTGGTCGAAATAAAAAAGATTTTCGAAAAATACGATACTAATGATAATGACAGTATAGACTGGAACGAGTTTTGTGCGATGGTTGATGAACTGGAAGTTGAATTAACTCTAAAAGACAAAACACTTGTGTTTGACAAAGTGGATGCTAATCATTCAGGAATGATTAGTTTTGACGAATTTACTACTTGCTGGAAAAAACGAGATTAGCGAACAGGATATTTAGGCAGCAACTTCGTCGGCCAGTTTATCTGTTGTTGAACGTAGATTATTACTCAGGTTTTGTGCGACACCTTTAAGTATATTAACGCCAAGTTCAGGTTCAGATGCCACCATCATGTCGAATGCTTTTTGTGTCAATATGGCTAACTTGGTATTTTCGTAAGCTCTTATCGTAGCCGATCTGGGAGCATGATCAATTAAAGCCATTTCACCAATACAACTACCTTCATATAAGGTCGCAATTACAGTGGTAAAGTTTTGCCAGGTTGTCATCTTGAGTATTTCTAAAGAACCGGAAATGATAAAACAAACGTAATCACCCTGATCGCCTTCTTCAAACAATGTTTCACCGGCGTTCAATTCTATTTTTTCAATGTAAACCATAATCTTATCCATCTGTTCTGGAGATAGATAAGAGAAGAATAAAAGGTTTTTTAACGCATCCTTCATTTGTGATACCTGAGTTTCATTAATCCTTATATAAACTATCGGCTAATTTTAAAGAAGCTATAGCATTATATGAAAATTAGACTCTACATTGACTTACTTTATCAATATGAGCATCACTAATATTGTGTTTATGATCATGAGACTCGAGAAATTTTGCTTCCAGTACATAGGCCAGTGATTCCAGTTCATTTTTGCATTTGACGTTATCATCCATACCGGTCTGGTACTGTAGATAATGCACCAGTTCATGTAATAAAATGCCTTTGCCTTCATCCGTATCCAGATCGATTGAGTCGAGCAGATAAACTGCTTTTTCATTGAAATTATACAAACCAAATATCTGTAAGTTCGCCGGGTTTACCGCTTTCGGTAATTTTCCACCAAACGCAACTTCAGCGATTTGTCTGGCTGAGACTTTTTTTACATCGGGTATCTTGCCAATATCGTATTTGAATGATGAATGATTATTTATCCATCCTAATAAGCCAGACACCAGTTCTTCCTGAGTTTTGTAAGAGTCTAAATCCAGTTCAAAGCTTTCTTTAACATGCGTTTGCGTAGTGTTGTTATGAACTAGCGAGCTAATGTCACTACCAAATGTAGATTTCGCTTGTGCTGTTTGCGACATCAAACCAGCTGTTAACATCATCACAGAAACAACGTTTGCATGACGACGATTCTTGACACGTTTAACACCTTCAAGGAAGTCGGATCGTTGATCTTCCTTTAACTGATAACCTTGTACCCTGGCAAACTCGACAATCTTTTCAAAAGCAAACTGGTCTTTTAATGCTAAACCATGCTCATAGACGAGCGTATGTTTGCCATCGATGATACAAGGGTGAACCATCGCTTGCTGTTTTTTCTTCAACGTCATCGCTTGCATGATTCGCTCAACCAGATTATCCGGTTTTTTCTGCTCATCAACTTTAGGAATACTGTTGAGAATGTTTACTACATCAGACATATAGTTATTGGTATCTCCAGTTGTTATTTATTAGAAAACTCAATACTTTATAACCGACTAAATCTTGCCGCCGCTTATTTCACTGGCATCGGCAATATTCATATCAGGTGTGCTGCCGCTTGCAATCAGGTTTTTAACCGTTTCATTGACAGCAGTACCATAAGCGTTACCAAGATTAGAATAATCTTCTTCAGCCATAACCGCGGTGTAACCAATGGCATAAGATGCTTTCAATAAGCCCATACCGTCTTTGCTACCATCGCCCATCATTAACTGCATTGAAGAGTTATCTTTGTCACCAAGTAATTGATCATATGGACCCCATAACTTAGGTGAAGAAAATGCACCACCACCAACAAGTACGTCTAGAACCACTTTGCCATCACCTGCGTGATAACCCAATGCTCCAAAACCTTCACCTTCGTAGTAACTAAAGGTTTCACCATTAGCAAAGGTTCTTTCATACTTATTAATAAAACCACCAACATAACCAGAAGGCATTTTTATACCGCGCGTACTCACGCGTTTTAGTTTTCCTTCAGCCTTGGTTTGTGCAGCTATCGCAAGAATAGATTCTGTTTCACCATAAGGGTTGGTAATAAAACGTTTGCCATTTTCCTGAGTATAAGCCCGATCAGAACTATCGTAGGTTCCGGTTACTTCAACATCAGACATAACTTTAATACCTGCACCCGGTGCACCAATATCAGCGGCAGAGGAAGAACCTGACATAAAGAGACCACTTGCAAGAAATAACATCGGTAATGACTTAGCTAGTCGTCGTTCAAAATTCATTGGCTTGCTGTCTTTTACGCGTTGGTCTTCTTTAATACCAAAATTATTCATCTGTGCGTATGCCTTGAGTTGTTCATAAGCTTCAGGACTACGTTCCTGTAGACCATACTCGTGAACTAATACGCGATGGTTGTTAATAATACAGGGATGAACCTTCGTCGCTTTTTTCAACTGACGATTGATCCTGTTCTTAAGAAAGCTTTCTGAAACCCTCTCAATCCAGTTCGTAGGTTCATCACCTTCTTCAATTTCATTTACTGCAGCATTCATACTCATCTTCACTATCTCCAATAATTAAAACTACAAACTTGTTTCAGTTATGCAGATTCTGCCTGCGGCTTTCTTGAATCTACCCATTGCGATACAAAAATTTCAAAATCTTCTCTAAACTTTTCCGTTAACTTAACGCGTTTCACTCTCGAATCATTAGCGTCATGTACTCGTGATACTATTTTCATCTCTTCGAGTAACTCCAGATTCCGAAGTGACTTGTTACGCTCTTCACCAACATTCAAATAAACTTCTTTCACTGATGGCATATGCTCACGCAAATTACTTATCCCAATAAAAAACACTGTATCGAACATTGTTCCAAGCATCTTGCTTCGACTTAACGTTGTTGATTGAACCGAATACAGTCCAAGCAAATCAACAAAGCGGTCCCTGACTTTTAACAAATTTTCTAACTCGCCTTCGCGATAATTAAATTCCATGGCTTCTTTTATGTTTCCAAGTTTAGTAACTCATCTTCCTCACGCAATGTGATAAGGGTTCAGTTTTGAACCTTGTTTCAACTTAAAGCGCGAAACACTTACCTGTCTTCATATAATAAAAATTTACCGCTGATTATTTTTTATTGCTTATAAACACTGTTAAGCAAAGTGGATTATTTTTTAACGGCTCGCACACCAAATGAGCTAAACCTAATCCGAAATCAGCCTTGTATCCGGTTTATCGGCAATATCTCCTAAAAACTTTAGGATTCAATGACATAGTGAGGACAGAATGAGATGGTTGTAATTGATTGAAATAGCAGGGGTTTTGTAGAATATAGGGGAGATTGGTTCATATATGAACCTTTATGTTGATATTGATCAAAAATTTTGACAGTGATACGAATCATTATGTGTATGCTGAAAACGGGCAGTAGAACCATAAATAGTTAGAATGAATAACCGTTTCAATATGCATCTGATAATAATGTACATCCAAAGTACAATTACTGTGTATTCTTTAAAAACAAAATGTTGGGGAAGGCATGTCAAATACTGAATCAGAACAAAATAATAACACTGATAATAAGGAAGAAATTTATAGTGTTCCTGAGGTAAATGCACTTAGTTTTAATGATTTAAAAAGTTGCCTATGCAAAGGTCTTTCTGATTTTCGTCAGGCTCCCATATTCGGTTTATTCTTTGGTGGTATCTTTGCATTCGGTGGAATTATTATTGTTCAATCTTTTTATGTTTGGGAAAAGGGCTGGCTTATTTATCCAATGATGGTTGGTTTTCCTCTTATTGGTCCATTCGCTGCTGTTGGGATTTATGATGTCAGTCGCAGATTAGAAGGTGGCTTACCATTGCGATGGAATGAAATATTAGCTGTTATTGGATTGCAAACGAGTCGTCAATTACCTTATATGGCGTTCGTTATGCTTTTTATATTTTGGATATGGATGTATCAAATTAGATTATTGTTAGCGATTATTTTGGGACGCATGTCGATTCCTTCCTGGGAGTCATTCTTCAATATTATTACTACGACGCCAGAAGGATGGACATTTGTGATTCTGGGCCATATTGTTGGCGCTGGTTTTGCCTTGCTTTTATTCTCAGTCACTGTCGTTTCCATTCCATTAATACTTGATCGTGAAATAGATTTTGTGACGGCAATGATTACCAGCGTAAAGACAGTGAAGAAAAGCCCACTTGTTATGATTTCCTGGGGTGTATTTATCGCCGCTACAGTTTTAATATCATTTATTCCATTGTTTTTAGGTTTGCTTATTGCGCTGCCTGTTCTAGGACATGCAAGTTGGCATATCTATAAAAAAGCAGTGATTTAAATTTAATTGTTTAAATTATAAATCTCCAACAATGGATTGGAAAGATACAGCCTCTGGATCAATTACTAGGCAGGGCAAGTAATGTTACAAATATAAATCAAACTTTAATAAAAAAGGAGATTCTCTTTAAAAAAATAATCCTTCTCATTTGTTTCAAGTTTAGCCGGCACTATTTATCTTTGCTACCCTTGGTAAGGATTTAGAATCCTCCTTAGCGCGGGGTATTATCGTTTTAGCAATCACCGCCTTGTCTCTACCGGTTTCTTTTGCTTTATAGAGCGCCATATCCGCAGCCTTGATTAAGCTTTTAGGAGCTTCCCCATGATGCGGATAAGAAGCAATACCTATTGAAACGGTAATGTTCTTTAGTAATTTACCTTGATAATGAAAATTGAGCTCTTTCAGGTTTTCTCTAATGACTGCGGCTCTGTTTTCTAATATATGTAGTGGCGCACCAGGCATGATCAACATAAATTCTTCACCACCATAACGGCATACTATATCGCTTTCACGTAATTTATCGCTGACGAGTTTTGCAAATTCAACAAGGACAAGGTCACCTGCTTCATGTCCATAATTATCGTTGTAACTTTTAAAGTGATCAATATCGAGCATCAGTATGCCTAATTCTGTTTTAGATCGAATACAACGTGAAAATTCTCGCTCTATGGTTTCTTCCATATAACGACGGTTGTATAACTGAGTTAGTGGATCGCGGATCGATTGTGCTTCCAATGCTTCACGTAATTTCAAGCTGACTAGGGCAAGAGCAAGATTGTCTGCTGTCATATTGACCAGACGTTGTCTTGCTTCAACATGACGTTCTATATCTTCTTTAGACAAAGCCTGTTCTAATTCTGGAAACTGTAAATGTAGCATTCCTACCATTTCACCTTGGGCAATAATAGGCACGCAGGTATATCCATGATCAGGTGTTTTAGTAAGGTGCTTGCAAACTAACCCATTTTCTACATCATTAACCGTATGCGTTTTACCCTGTCTTAAAGACCAACAGTCATCCGATGTAATCACAGGTAGTTGTGTATCTGTATGTTCACCCCATATTACAACGGATTCAACAATCGTTTTGCTATTGTTCATTAAATATAAGGAGCCGCTACAAGAAGGAAAAAGTTCTCGTGCATAGTAGAAGATAACGGGGTGTGTTTCTTCCAGG
>JBFIIJ010000044.1:0-11501 GCA_041601315.1 Gammaproteobacteria bacterium | reverse complement strand
TTATTGTTGTGATTGGATAGTGAAAGAAAATAAACGAATTATTGGTGATTCAACAACTAAAACAAAGATGAAAAAAGTGCCAGAATTTATGGATGGGCAAAAACTTATTAATGTTATTGTTCGCCCAAGAGGATGTAGAACAATATTTGAATTTGACCTTGGTGGCACATTAGAAACAAAACCTTATGATAAAGATAGCGAACAATGGTTATTTTACGAGCCAGATGGGAAGGTATTAACATTAAGAGCAGATAAAATGTTCAGTTATGGCCATGAGGACACACCTAAGGAAAACGAAAAATGGCAATCTATTCAAACATAGAAAGACTTAACAAACAGCTCAAAATCGACGCGCAAAAAGCGCGCGCGTCTTAGCTAGGCGTTATACTTGAAATCTTCCGACGTGTTCTTGTAGATCTACTGCTAGTCTGGCTAGTTCGTCGCTGGCGTTGGCTGTGTGTTGTGATCCGCTTACGGTTTCTTGTGCTACTTCGCTGATGTTTACAATATTACGATTAATTTCTTCTGCTGTTGCACTTTGTTCTTCGGCGGCACTCGCTATTTGCATGTTCATGCTTTTGATATTATCTACTACGCCAGTAATGGCTTGTAATGCTTCGCCTGCTTTTGCTGCTTGTACAACACTTTCTTCTGCTTTCGTACGTCCCATTTCCATTACACTTACTGCTTGATTTGCACCGTTTTGTAAACGTTCGATCATATCGTTAATTTCACGTGTTGATTGTTGCGTACGACTAGCCAGAGTTCTTACTTCATCTGCTACAACGGCGAAACCACGACCTTGTTCACCAGCGCGAGCAGCTTCTATCGCTGCGTTAAGTGCCAGTAAATTTGTTTGTTCAGCAATATCTCGAATAACATCCAGTACCGTACCAATACTGATACTATCGCCTTTCAGGTTTTCAATGACTTCAGAAGTGCGTTCAACTTCGGAAGCTAGGTTGTTAATGGTTTGTACTGTTGTATTAACGACTTCACAACCATTCTTTGCCTGTTCATCAGCTTCTCGTGCTGCTGTCGCGGCATTACTCGCATTTTTTGATACTTCTGTAACAGTCGCAGACATTTCATTCATTGCCGTGGCGACTTGTCCTATTTCACCTTGTTGACGTAGCATTCCTGCATTACTTTGTTCAGTGACTGATGAAAGTTGATCTGCAGCCGAAGCTAATTGAGCTGCATTAGCAATAATTTTTTCTATCATTTCTTTAAAGGCTTTTCGCGCACTGGTATATTCCCAGGCCATCCATGCATACTCATCTTTGCCATTCATTGTGATTTTTTCAGTCAGGTTTCCCTGAGCCATTTTATTCATCGCACCAACAACAAGTGCGGCACGTTTAGCGTTGAATGTACCAAGATAATGTGTGAAAGCCGCGATAAGTACGAAAGAAATAACAGAGGCTGCAGCTAGTATTTCTAATATTTGCGTATTTCCAGTATCACTGGTGAGCATAAAGTATGAGAGGAGTAATATTGTCAGGATAGTAACGCCAGACAATGCCGCGACCATGTAAAATTGATGTTTAACACAAAATTTTTCTATTAATTTGTCCATCTCAAAGAACCTCTATGTTTCCATAAATAATGTCAGTTTATACTGCACCTTGATTGCTTTTCATGGAGGATTTAGGTTCGCCATGGAAGCTATATATGTTTTAGCGACAAAAAAAGAGAATTCTTTATTTTTTTATAGAATGAATAGTTCCGGGACAAAAGACGTTCTTATGTTGATGTGCTTGCTATTGCTTGTCCTACCTGGATTGGAGAGTTTTCTGTCAGATTGTCAGACCAGATTATTTTGTTTTTTTCAAATAAAAGAATAACGGTTGAGCCCATATTAAAGTGACCGAATTCCTCGGCCTGATTTAGTTGTATGGTTTTATCATCGTATTCATTTATTGTTATTTCTCGATGTTTTGTTGGAGTGATTTGTCCGGCAAAGACAGTTTCCATGCTGCCTACAAAGGTTGCTCCGACCATGATTTGTGCCATTAATCCAAGTTCGGTTTCAAAAAGGCTTATAAAGCGCTCATTTCTTGCAAATAACTGGTCGACGGTTCTAACGCTTGCGGTATTAACAGGAAACAGATCACCCGGAACGAAAGTTGATTTTAATAATTTCCCACTAACGGGCATGTGAATACGATGGTAGTCGCGTGGAGAAAGATAAAGTGTTGTGAAGCTGCCATCCTGAAATGCGTTAACGGTATCGATATCGTTGGCTAATAGTTTAGTAAGACTATAATCAAGTCCCTTAGCTTGTATTAATTTATCGCTATTAATAATACCTATTTGACTAACAGCACCATCGACCGGAGAAAGAATTAAGCTCTTGTCTTTTTTCAAGCTTCTGGCACCCGGTTTCAAATGCCGGATAAAAAATGAATTAAAACAGGAATAATCATTTTCGCTCGGCCATATCGCCTGATTCATATCGACTTTATAGACTTTTATGAAAGTTCTTATAATGAAGTTTTTCCAGGGCTTATATTCAATTCTTGTAAGTCGGTAAACAATGGCGGTTAAACTATGTTGTGGTAAACAATATAGTGGTAATACTTTGATATAGTCGAGTAGACGGCTTATTAAGGAGGATAGTAAAGACATAATTAGTGACTATTATGGTGATGGTGTTCGTGATTATCATTATTTCGTTTTTCTACTAAGGCCTCTATATTATGCGATGTGTTATCAGCAAAGGTAAAAATGAGGTTTATTTTATCTCCTGCTTTTAAAGATATTTTTGGATCAAATAACATTAAATGATAAGCACCAGGAGTGAATTCAATAGAGTCTTTCGCCGGGATCATAAGTGTTTCCTGTTTTTCCATTGTTGCCATTTCATCAACGACTTTACTTAAGTGAAGTTCAATTTTAGAAAATGAAGAACTTGTTACCGACGTTAATGTTTGTGTTTGATCCGATAAGTTCTCAATTGTCGCATAAGCAGCTAAAACTGAAACTGTTGGTGGTGCTTCACTAATCCATACATTCGAAATGTTGACGTTTGTATTTTCATCGGCGAAAAGTAAAGAGAAAAAGAGAAAACTTAAAGAAAGAATCAGTTTAATTTTGTGCATTAATAAATTCTTTTATTTTGGTGAATTGTTCGATTATTTTTTTCGATTCATGCGGTGCTGATAATTTTCCAACTAATCTTGCCTTTGGATCAAAAATAAAAATGGAAGCGGAATGATCAACCAGATAGCCTTCTTTTTGTTCTTCATTATTTAGAAAATATGCCACGCCAATTTGCTTGGTCAGACTGTTAATCATTTCAGCATTACCGCCTAAGCCGATAAATGCGTCATTAAAATAAGACACGTATTGTTCCAGTATTTCAGATGTATCTCGCTCAGGGTCAACACTAACAAAGATGATTTGCAGGTTACTATTCTCATTAGCTAATTGATTATAGGATTCATTCATAACAGACATCGTTATCGGACAAATATCGGGGCATTGTGTGTAACCAAAGAAAACGAATGACCATTTATCTTTTATTTGTTCCAGCCCAAATGGCGTGCCCGTTTGGTCAAGTGTATTGAATTCTAGGATTTTCTTTGGATTTGGCCAGAAAAGTCCTTCAATAGCGGCTGTCAGTTCTATAGATGGCGGAGTCTGATTCTGTGACTGTTTTAAAGAGATATAAAACCCCGCACTTGCTGCAAACATGGCCAAAATAGCCATTGCCGGAATTAAAAATTTACTATTACTGAGTTCTTTTAGCATCGGGGTATTCTATCAGAAACCTATTTAGGTGATTACTCTATCTTTCTTTGAAATTACAGCAATGAAATAAAAAGTCTGAACAGTAATTTTCGTATTCTTAAGCTACCAGGCGGTAAGTTGATTCCTGCATAGTGACGTTTGTTTGCCGTAGTTTTAATTGAAAGTCATCCTCATCAAATATTTAATTTATAAGTAATTGAATTTATTGGAAATATTTAATTTAAATCCACTGGCATGCTTTATGCCCTTGATCATGACAAATGAAGTTTTTTATTTAAACATTATCCTGGATTGATCGTTAAAGATTGGTGAGGCGATGCCGATAATGGATTTAGCGGTACTGAAGGTACCGTTTTTATAATGGAAATATAATTGATTATTGAGGATATTAATCATGGCAACGATACTTGCAGTTGATGATTCAGCTTCAATGCGCCAAATGGTGGCATTCACATTAAAAGGAGCAGGTTACGATGTGATTGAAGCTGTGGATGGAGTAGACGCTTTAAACAAAGCAAAGAGCAGTAACCCCGATGCAGTACTAACCGATGTCAATATGCCCAATATGGATGGCATTACCTTAATAACTGAATTACGCAAATTACCTTCATACAAGCATACCCCTATGTTAATGCTAACAACTGAATCATCAAGTGATATGAAAGGTAAAGGAAAATCAGCTGGTGCAACTGGTTGGTTAGTTAAACCTTTCAATCCAGATCAATTACTAGCAACAATAAAAAAAGTCGTCGCCTGATTAAAAATACATCATGGATGAAATTATTAACAAGGAATAGTTAAGGAAATCACAATGTCGATTGATCTATCACAGTTTCACGGTGTCTTTTTTGAAGAAAGCTTTGAAGGCCTTGAGATCATGGAATCTGAATTACTTGATCTCGATTTTAAAAATCCAGGCGAAGAAGAAATAAATAAAATATTTCGTGCAGCACATTCTATCAAAGGTGGCAGTGGTAGTTTTGGTTTTAATGAAATAACCAGTTTTACTCATGTTCTAGAAACCTTGCTTGATGAGGTTCGCTCGGGGAAACATCAACTAACTCAGAACGAAGTCAATTTATTACTCACATCTGTTGATTGTTTGCGTGACATGTTATCAGCAGCAAGAGATAAAACGGAAGTTGATGAAGCACATGTTTTATCTATACAGACCGACCTGGAAAAAGCATTAGGTCAAACTCCAACCGACAAGAAAGAAGATGACAGTAGTAGCGATTCTGAAGACTCATCCGGAACAGGATGGCAAATAAAATTTATTCCTCATCATAATTTATTCCAGACTGGAAACGACCCTTTACGAATGTTTCGTGAGCTTGAAGAGTTTGGCGAAATAATTACAACGGTCAAACTTGATAATCTTCCGCCATTTGATAAATACGACATGGAAGAATGTTATTTATCATGGGATTTAACATTAACAACAGATGTTAATGAAGACTCGATTAGAGAGGTCTTTGAATGGGTTGAGGATGAATGTGATTTAACGATTACTAAAATTAGTTCTAATAACGAATCAAATGTAACAACAACAGAAGATGAAACGATAAAAGAAGTAGAACAGACTGAGGATAGAAGATCAGGTGATAGAAGAAAAACAGATCGTCGAGGCAGCTCAGGATCTGAATCATCTTCAATTAGAGTCAATATTGATAAAATAGATTCGTTAATCAATATGGTTGGTGAACTGGTGATTACTCAATCTATGCTGGGTCAGTTCGGCGAAGACTTTGATATTAAGAATATTGATAAGCTAAACGATGGATTAAAACAGCTTGAAAGGAATACACGCGAGTTACAAGAAAATGTAATGCAGATACGCATGTTGCCGATCAGCTTTTCGTTTAATCGTTTTCCCCGATTGGTTCATGATTTAGGAAGTAAGTTAAATAAAAAAATAGAATTAAAATTGTCAGGCGAATCGACTGAACTTGATAAAACGGTCATGGAAAAAATTGGTGACCCTCTTGTGCATTTGGTAAGAAACTCAATAGATCATGGTATTGAAATGCCGGAAGCTAGAGTTGCAGCGGGTAAGTCGGAAACAGGCACGATACATCTCAATGCATATCACGAAGGCGGTAACATTGTCATTGATATAGAAGATGATGGTGCTGGTCTTAATAGAGAACGAATTTTAAAGAAAGCCATTGAACGTGGAATTGTGAAAGAAGGTGAAATGCTTTCTGATAACAAGATTAATGAATTGATTTTTCACGCCGGTTTTTCAACTGCAGAAGTTGTTAGCGACGTATCAGGTCGTGGTGTCGGCATGGATGTGGTTAAACGTAACATTCACGATCTTGGTGGAGTTGTTGAAGTCAAGTCAGACGAAGGGAAAGGTTCTACCTTTACAATAAGGTTGCCATTAACTCTAGCGATATTGGATGGGCAACTTATTCGTGTTGGCTCCCAGACTTATATTGTTCCATTGATTTCAATAATTGAATCATTACAAATGAAATCAGAATCTACAAAATCTATTGCTGGAGATGCAGAAGTTTATTGCTTGCGTGAAGATTACATTCCTATTTTAAGGTTGCACTCTGTTTTCAATGTGAGTTGTGACAGCACAAGTCTTGATAATGGATTATTGGTTGTTGTTGAAGCTGAAGGACAAAAAGTAGGTTTGTTTGTTGATGATTTACTAGCACAGCAACAAGTTGTTATCAAAAGTCTGGAAACAAATTATAAAAAAATTGAAGGTATATCAGGCGCTACTATTTTAGGTGATGGTACTGTGGCAATGATTTTAGATGTTTCAAGTTTAATCAATCTTTATCGTGAACATGCAGATTATGATGCGTTATCTGCAATTAATAACCGAGCAGCATAGGAGAAGGGATTATGAATCCTGAAGTCAGAAAAGAAAGCGTCATTGGTTTAGAAGCTGGAGATAATACGAATCAGTTCCTTACTTTTATGTTGGCGGGTGAAGAATATGGTGTAGATATCTTAAGAGTCCAGGAAATTAAAGGCTGGGAAAGCTCAACAGAAATACCAAATACGCCGGATTACATTCAAGGTGTTATGAATTTGCGTGGCACAATTGTACCTATAGTCGATCTTCGAAGACGATTTGACCTTGAAAAAGTTGAATATAGCAATACGACGGTTGTTATCGTTTTAAAAACAAAATCAAATGAAACTGAAAAAACCATAGGCTTTGTTGTTGACGCCGTATCTGATGTTTATAACGTAACAGAAGAACAATTAAAACCATCACCGGATTTTGGTAATGCCGTTAGTACGGAATTTGTAAGAGGGTTGGCAACCGTCGATGAAAAAATGCTGATACTGCTAGACATAGATCATTTAATTGATGCAGATATCAATATTAACCAAAGTGAAATGACACATTAATCAGAAGTAAATATAGATAGGTAAACTAACATGAGCGAACAATTAGACCTACGACAACTGGAAATAATCGAAAATACTTTTTCACAACTTGCAGATAACGGCGATAAATTAGTCGAAGGATTTTACAATCTATTGTTTGAACGTTATCCCGAAGTTAAACCCATGTTTGCTAATGTCGATCAAAAAGAACAAGAAAAAAAGCTTCTATCTTCGTTGGCACTAGTTGTTAATAACATACGTAAACCTGAAGTATTAGGACCTGCCCTGACTAACTTAGGAAAGAAACATCAGAAATATGGTGCTGTTGCCGAACATTATCCGGCAGTAGCAGAAGTATTACTTGAGGTGATGAGTGAACTTGCCGGAGACTTGTGGACAGATGAAGTGAAACTGGCCTGGACAAATGCATTAAATACGGTGGCGACAGCAATGCTTGAAGCTTATGAAAATGTGGATGACGAAAAATTGATAGAAGAGGATCAGAAAATGGATAATTCAGATAGCAGCGACAACAATACAATGAAACAAGAACTAGATAATCTTAAAAAGCAATACGATGAACAGATGGGAAGAATCGAAGCTATAAACAAAGTGCAGGCGATTATTGAATTTAATCTTGATGGCACTATTATTATTGCAAACGATAATTTTCTCAACGTAGTTGGTTATTCTTTAGAAGAGATTAAAGGTAAACATCATAGTATGTTTGTTGAGCCTGCTTATGCAGCCTCTCCAGAATATAAAAACTTTTGGGAAAAGCTAAATCGAGGTGAGTTCGATGAAGGGCAATACAAACGAATTGGTAAAGGTGGCAAAGAAGTCTGGATAAATGCTTCTTATAATCCCGTCTTTGATAAAGATGGAAAGCTTTATAAGGTTATTAAGTTTGCAACCGACGGTACAGAGCTACGTAAACAACAACAAGCTTCAACAAGATTACAAATTGCTGTTGATGGTTGTCAATCAGCCATGATTATGATTGATCGTGATTTCATTATTAATTATGCGAACGATGCAACAGTTGATTTGTTAACTAAATATCAGGATAAGTTTAAAGAAGTATGGCCAAGTTTTGATGTTAAAGGTGTTATGGGTACTTGTATTGATGTTTTTCACAAGAATCCGGAACATCAACGAAAGCTGCTGGCAGATCCAAAAAATCTACCTTATAAAACAGACATAGAAATTAATGGATTGAAGTTCTCATTAACTGTATCAGCCCAAATGGATGCTGATGGAAAATATATTGGAAATACTCTTGAATGGCAGGATGTAACTGAGCAGCGCCAAAAAGAAACAGATGTTGCGCGTTTGCAATCTGCTGTTGATGGTGCACAGGCGAATCTAATGTTGTGTGATGAAGAATTAAACATTACCTACGCCAATCCAGCTGTAGTTGAAATGCTAAGAAATCGTCAGAACGAATTACGTTCTATCTGGCCAGGGCTAAATGTCGATAAACTAGTTGGAGAAAACATCGACCAGTTTCATAAGAATCCTTCGCATCAACGACGTTTATTAGGTGATGTAGCTAGTTTACCTGCTAATGCCGAAATAAAAGTAGGTGGTTTGGAGTTCGGTGTAAATGCTACTGCGATTACTGATGCAGAAGGTCATTACATGGGTAACATGGTTGAATGGCGTGATATTACTGAGGAAAAAGATGCGGAACGACAGATAGAAAACCTGATCGTTGCTGCAAGTAGTGGCGAACTTGATTCTCGACTTCAAGCAGAAAATTATACTGGTTTTATGAATAGGTTGGCTAACTCGATCAATAATTTAATGGATGCCGTTGTTGAACCGATTAATGAATCGACTCGTGTTATTGAAAGTTTGTCAGATGGTGATTTGACACAAACAATGGACGGTGAATTTAAAGGACAATTTCTGATCATGCAAAATGCGGTTAACTCATCAATCTCAAACTTACTGAAGATGGTTGGTGAGATACGCGAAAATGCAGGTTCTATTAATACTTCTGCTAATGAGATTGCCCAAGGTAATCTGGATTTAAGCCAACGTACAGAAGAACAAGCCTCTTCTTTGGAAGAAACCGCGTCCAGTATCGAGGAACTTACCGGTACGGTGAAACAAAATGCTGATAATGCACAACAGGCTAACCAACTTGCCGAGAGTGCGCGAACTGAAGCTGAAAAAGGTGGTTCTGTTGTGAGCAATGCCATTGCAGCAATGAGTGAAATCAATCAGGCGAGTAAGAAAATTGCCGACATCATTGGTGTTATTGATGAGATAGCTTTCCAAACAAATTTATTAGCATTGAATGCTGCAGTTGAAGCTGCAAGAGCAGGAGAACAAGGTCGTGGGTTTGCAGTTGTAGCAGCAGAAGTTCGTAATCTGGCACAACGCAGTGCGGGTGCTGCCAAGGAAATTAAAACTCTGATTAATGACAGTGTACAAAAAGTTGATGAGGGTTCACGACTCGTAGATGAGTCAGGTAGTACTCTGGAAGAGATTGTTAACTCAGTTCGAAAGGTTAACGATATTATTGCCGAGATTGCAGCAGCAAGTAGCGAACAATCAACCGGTATAGATCAAATAAACAAAGCGGTTGCTCAAATGGACGAGATGACACAGCAAAATGCGTCATTGGTTGAAGAAGCTGCGGCGGCGAGTGAATCTATGGATGAACAAGCGAGAGGATTAACCAAGTTAATTAGCTTCTTTAATACTGGAGATAGTTCACACGCGACAACTCAAGTTTCTTCTGAACGCCGTAGTAATGAACGCCCATGGCAAGAAGAACGTCAAGTTCGGAAGTCAACTAAGGTAGAGCAAAAAGTAGCAAGTGCTGGTGGTGATAGTGAGTGGGAAGAGTTTTAGAAGATTAGGGTAAGTTGATTTATACAGGGACGCTTTCGTAAAGGAGAGTTGTTAATGTCAGGCAACAACATGGAGAGAACTTATGCGTACCATAGCGATTATTAATCAGAAAGGTGGTGTTGGTAAAACAACAACGACAGCAAATCTGGCTCATGCGCTTGTTCTGAATCAATATAAGGTAACCGTTATTGACCTTGATCCTCAAGGTCATTTAACTACAAGTCTAGGTGAAGATTATTTACAAAGCCCCGGGCTTGACTCAGTGTTAATCAATTCACATTCAATTAAAAATTGTATTAAACAAGTTCGCCCAGGTTTATCGTTGATCCCTTCAGGATCTGGCTTAGGGAACCTTGAACATATCGCAATGCGTGGCATCAAGCGTGGCACGTTATTGCGTGATGCAATGAAAGATCAATTTCAGGATCAAGATTATATATTAATTGATTGCCCTCCCGCTTCAGGCTTACTAGTGGTTAATGCACTGTTTTCTACTAATGAAGCCTTGATTCCGATCGCAGGAGACTACTTGTCTTTACAAGGCTTATCTTATTTGATTGGTACATTTAAAAATTTTGAAAAATTAGGACATAAAATTCATGAATCCTTTGTTATGACCCGTTTTAATACGCGTCGTAAGTTACCACAACAAGTTATGGATACGCTTAAGCAGTATTTCCCCAAGCAGGTTTTGGCTACAAGAATACGTGAAGCCGCAGCATTAGCAGAATGTCCAAGTTTTGGTAAGACTATTTTTGAATATAGGAAAAATAGTAATGGTGCTGCTGATTACGGTTCATTAGCACTGGACTTGGCTCATGGACGAACGATCTAGACAGGATAAAATTATGAGTGATGAAACAGAAAATAATATTGATAAATCAAGTTTAATTGGCGTTGACCCTCTTGCATGGTTAAGTGAAGAAGAAAAAGCTTCAGTACTTAACGAAAGTAAGAGTAAAGCAGCAAATGAACCCTATTTAATTAAGTTAAATAGTGCAATCACCATTAGAGATATTACTGAATTAATGGCTGAATTAAATAGCATTGACCCTAATGAAATGGAATTAGTATTTGAATCTGATCAGGTAGAAAAAGTTGATGCTGCAGCTTTGCAATTATTGTCCGGATTTTATTTATTTGCCATAGAGGCAGGTAAGAAAGTTGTATGGAAAAAACCAAGTGAAGCACTTTGCAGTGCAGTAGAATTATTAGGATTGAAAGACATTATTAATCTTCCTTCTGCAGCAGCATAAAACCTGATGTTATTTGATGTCAAAGAAGGTGAAAAGAATTGAATGATAATCGTGAATTTGATTTTACCGATAAGCATTTTAACTGGTTTGTTAAAATGGTTATGGAAAAAACAGGAATTACTCTTTCTGAGCAAAAGCGCGATCTTGTCTATGGTCGCTTAGCTCGACGATTAAGGAAGTTAGATTTAGATAACTTTAATGAATACATTGAATTATTAAAAATCCATCCAGAAGATGAAATGTTTGAGTTTATTAACTCAATCA
>JBFIIJ010000043.1:0-11528 GCA_041601315.1 Gammaproteobacteria bacterium | reverse complement strand
CATATCTATGGTTTGCCGATAAATTCAGTCCGAATATTTAATGCATACGGGACAAGAGTTCGTACCACAGGTGCTTATGGTGCAGTTTTTGGTGTTTTCTTTAAACAAAAATTATCAGGCAAACCTTTTACTGTTGTAGGTGATGGTACGCAGTCTAGAGATTTTCTCTATGTGACTGATGTTGCTCGTGCATTTTTTGCTGCGGCAGAGACAGATAAAGTCGGACAAGTCTATAATCTTGGAGCAGGAAATCCTCAGCCAGTTAATCGCTTAGTTGAATTATTGGGAGGAGAGATTGTTTATATTCCATCAAGACCAGGAGAACCAGATTGTACTTGGGCAGATATAAGTAAAATCACAAGCGAACTTGGCTGGGCGCCAAAAGTATCATTTGAAGAAGGCGTTAGTTTGATGACAGAAGAGATTGATAATTGGCAAGATGCGCCATTGTGGGAGCCTGAAAGCATAAAGCTTGCGACCAAAACATGGTTTAAATATATGTCAGAGGAATGAAGTGTGGCTGAAGATTTTTTTGAAAAATATAAATATAAGATAAAAAAACGTGATGAGCTTTGTGCTGTTATAGGCTCTTTCCCAAGGGATAAAAAAGCAATTTTATGTCATGGCGTATTTGATGTTGTCCATCCAGGGCACATTAGACATCTTGCCTATGCAAAAAGTAAAGCTGATATTCTTATTGTTAGTATTACTTCAGACAGGTTCATTTCAAAAGGGACTTATCGTCCACATGTGCCTGAAAATTTACGTGCTCATAACCTTGCTGCATTCGAAATGGTTGACTTTGTTATTATCGATGACAATAAAAAACCATTAGAGAACCTGAAGTCAATTCAACCAGATTATTTTGCAAAAGGATTTGAATATACATCGGAGGGATTGCCAAAAGATACGCAAGAAGAGTTGGATGTTATAGAAATATATGGTGGAGAAATGTTATTTACTCCGGGAGATGTGGTTTATTCATCTTCTGAATTAATAAATCTGGCATTGCCAAATATATATATAGAAAAACTCATGTCATTAATGAATGAAGAAAAAATTACATTCAAAGATTTAAGAATTACGCTAAGTAATTTGAAAGGTAAAACAGTTCATGTTATCGGTGATACGATAGTTGATAGTTACACACGGTCGACATTAATCGGTGGACAGACAAAAACACCTACATTTAGTGTTCTTTACCAAGGTAAGGATGATTATATAGGTGGTGCTGGTATTGTTGCTCAGCATATGAGGGCAGCTGGTTCAGATGTAGTTTTCTCTACCGTATTAGGAGATGATGAATTTAAGGATTTTGTATTAAAAGGTCTTGCTGATTCAGGTGTTAAATGTAATGCAATAATAGATAAGACGAGACCCACAACAAATAAAAATGCCATTATTGCAGGCGGTTACCGTTTGTTGAAAATTGATACTCTTGATAATCGCAGCATTTCGGAACAAATTATCGATGAATTAAATGAATCAATTACAAATACTAAATGTGACGCGGTTGTTTTCAGTGATTTTAGACATGGTATTTTTAATAAGTTAACAGTTGATAAATTAACAGAAGCAGTCCCTGATAATGTTTATCGTGTTGCAGATAGTCAGGTTGCTAGTCGATGGGGAAATATAACTGACTTCATGGGTTTTGATCTAATTACACCTAATGAAAGAGAGGCAAGATTTGCGCTTGCGGATCAGGACTCAACAGTAGGTAATTTATCAGGGAAGTTAATTCAAGAAACTCGTTGTGGTACTTTAATATTGAAGTTAGGTAGTCGAGGTGTTTTTGTTCTTACAGATAGTGAGAAGGGGTATTTTTCTATTGATAGTTTCGCCAATAATGTTGTTGATGCTGTCGGTGCTGGTGATGCGTTATTAGCCTATGCGACGCTTTCTATGCTTACTTCAAAATCTCCAGTGATAGCAACGATATTAGGTTCAATGGCCGCAGCATGTGAATGTGAATACGATGGCAATATTCCAATCAAACCTGAAGATGTGCTCAAAAAAATTGATGCTGTTGAGAAGATGGTGTTATTTAAATAAAGCTAATGAAAGTAATTGTAATAGGTCTAGGTGTACAAGGTTATAAAAGAGAAAAAATAGCAGGAAAAGATGTTGTTGCAACAATTGACCCATTTAATCCGGAAGCTTCAAACAAGAGTCTTGATGAGATTTCACAAGATAAATATGATGCTGCTTTAGTTTGTACTCCTGATGATGTAAAAATAGAATTATTAAAAAAATTATTAGCCAGCGGTAAGCACGTTCTTGTAGAAAAACCTCTTTTAGCTGCATCAGATGTCGAATTACATGATTTACAGGAGTTAGCGGTTAACAATAATGTTGTTTGCTGTACTGCTTATAATCATCGCTTCGAGCCTCATTTTATTGAGATGAAGAATTTAATTTCCAGTAAAAGATTGGGTGAAATATATTCAGTCAGGATGTTTTATGGCAATGGTACAGCAAGACTCGTAAGAGAAAGCGAATGGAGAGATCAAGGCGCCGGCGTATTACCTGATTTAGGAAGTCACCTTTTAGATACATTATTGTTCTGGTTTGGTGATGAAGGAAATTTAGATATTCATGTAAATAGTGCTCATGCACATGAAAACAGAGCATTTGATCATGTTGTCTTGGGTAATGTTAATAGTACCCTGTCAATTCAACTAGAGATGATGTTGTTGTCATGGCGCAATCATTTTACTTGCGATGTATTTGCTGAAAATGGGAGTGCGCATATTGAGTCTTTATGTAAGTGGGGACCTAGCACATTTACATTTAGGGAAAGAATTCTACCTAGCGGACGACCACCAGAAAATAAAATAACTCTTATTAAAGATGACCCAACATGGCAGTTAGAATATGAGCATTTTACCTCTCTATGTTCTAAGGGTGGCCAAGGAAATCTGAAAAACGATATTTGGTTAAATAAGATGTTAAGAGACCTTGCCGAAGAAGCTAGTACTTAAAAACATATTCTGAAAACAGTAAATAATGACGACACTTAAAGTAGCTTTCTGTGGCATGACACATCTAGGGTTAAATTCAGCTCTGGCCAGTGCTGCAAGAAAATTTAATACACTCTGTTTTGATCAGGATGAAATTCTTATTAGTGAATTAAATAATGGCGTTTTTAGAATAGATGAACCTGAGTTGGAAGAATATTATAGAAATAATATTACTAGATTAGCATTTACGTCCACACCAGAAGATCTATTTACGTGTGACATTGTTTATCTAGCTGCCGATGTTCCGACAGATGATAAAGGCAAGAGCGATACGGTTGGAATACAGACGCTTCTTAATACAGTAGTGAGTCATATTAAGGAAAGTTGTCTCCTGGTTATTCTATGTCAGGTTGCACCTGGTTTTACAAGAATAAATAAACGTAAGATTGGCAAAACATATTATCAAGTTGAAACTTTAATATTTGGTAAGGCAATTGAACGAGCTATGTATCCTGAACGATTCATTATCGGAGCAGAAGATCCTGATGCTCCTTTGCCGGAAACATTACAAAAATTTCTTGAGTCGTTTGATTGTCCTATTATAGCTATGCGTTATGAGAGTGCTGAATTAGCAAAGATTTCTATTAATATGTGTCTCGTAGCATCGATAAGTGTTGCAAATACAATGTCAGAAATTTGTGAAAACATTGGTGCTGATTGGTCTGAGATAATTCCAGCATTAAGACTAGATAAACGTATTGGAAAATTTTGTTATATTAATCCTGGACTTGGTATTTCCGGAGGAAATTTAGAGCGGGATCTTGAATCTGTTGTGCAAATGTCTGAACAACATAATACGGATGGGAACGTAATTAAATCATGGATAGGAAATAGTAAGCATCGAAAAAACTGGCCTTATAGAATATTGAAAGATTTAGTCCTGTCTATAAAAGCGGATGCAAAAATTGCAATTCTGGGCCTTTCTTACAAGGAAGATACAAATAGTATAAAAAATTCACCTGCCATTTTATTAATAGACCAACTCAAAGCGAACGAAATAAATGTGTATGATCCATTGGTAAAAGATATTCCTAATGATAAAGATGTGAGCTATAAGGAAACAGCGCTTGATGCTATTCATGGGGCAGATGTTCTCTTAGTTATGACGCCTTGGGATCAATTCAAAGAAATCTCGATTGATGACGTTGCAGTTGAACTCAAAGGTAATGTAATAATTGACCCCTATAATATTTTTAATAGAAAAGAAGTAGAATCAAAAGGTCTGCAATATGCCACGCTAGGCCTCCCAATTATTAAATAAAAATAAAATAATATGTTGAATAATTTAAATATTAATCCAGAGTTACCAGAAAGAGTTGTCATTCTTGGAGGCAAGGGGTTTGTCGGTAAAACACTTAAAAAAGTGCTTGATAATGAAGGCATTAATAATTTGGCATTAGGACGGGAAGAAGTAGAGCTACTAGATACAAAAGCAGCAGATTCTTTAATAGAAATTATTAATAACAATGATACGCTTGTAGTGATATCTGCAGAAGCACCTGTACAGGATAATGCGATGTTAGAGAATAATATTCATATGATGTCATCAGTTTGTGAGGCTATTGAAAAAATAGCACCAGCTCATTTAATTTACGTAAGTTCGGATGCAGTTTATGCGGATAGTGATAAACCCTTATCGGAGCAGTCATCTGCTGAACCTGCTTCATTACATGGTGTAATGCATCTTACAAGAGAAGTAATGCTGAAAAATTGTTATACGGGCCCGATGGCTATTATTAGACCTACATTAATTTATGGTCTTGAAGATCCCCATAATGGTTATGGTCCGAATCGCTTTCGAAGGTTAGTTGAGAAAGGTGAAAATATTGTTCTGTTTGGAGAAGGGGAAGAACAACGCGATCATATTTTAGTCGATGATGTAGCAGAATTAATTAAAAGAATAATTTTACATAAAAGTGAAGGTGTTTTAAATGCAGCGACAGGAAAAGTAACCTCGTTTTATGATATAGCAAAACAAGTAGTTAAAAATTCTAAGAAGGAAATTAAAATAATTAAGACAGAGCGGGTTGGGCCAATGCCTCATAATGGCTATAGAGCATTTGACATGCAACATACTGTAAAAGTATTCCCTGATTTTAATTATACGGATATTACAGATGGAATAATTAGATGCTTGAAGAAGTGAAAAACAATAATGCCTGAAATTGATTTGTTACGAGCATTACCCAGAAGCAGTCGAAATGTAAAAGCACGTGAAGAAGCAAAAACTAAAGAACATATTGAAATATCGAGTAAATATGGAAAAATGTATTTTGATGGTCCTAGAGAATACGGATATGGTGGGTATCGTTACGATGGCCGATGGCAGCCCGTCGCTGCTGATATAATTAAGCATTTTAATCTAAAACAAGGAGATAAAGTATTAGATGTGGGATGTGCAAAAGGATTTTTGGTAAAAGATTTACTGGCATTAGGAATAGATGCTTATGGAATCGATATCTCTGAATACGCTTTAAATAACTGTGAGCCAGAAGTTGTTGGACGGTTACAAATTGGGAATGCAATAGAATTGCCTTTTCCAGACAATAGTTTTAATGCAGTTATCTCAATTAACACACTTCATAATCTGACTAAAGAAAATTGTATTATTGCTTTAAGAGAGATTGAACGCCTTTCGCCGGGGAAAGGGTTCGTTCAAGTAGATTCATATTATTCAGAAGAACAAAAAATACTTTTTGAAAGTTGGGTCCTTACCGCACTATTCTATGGTTATCCTGATGAGTGGATAAAAATTTTTGATGAGGCTTGTTATAAAGGTGATTATTTTTGGACAGTTTTAAATGATCAAAAAGATAAATGAGCCAAAGCAACAATCTGTGAAATTTAGTGAAAGCCATGCATTTTTGGTAGATAGATCAACTTTAAAGTTAAAAGATGCTTCATGCGCAATCATACTAACTAGTGACAAAGGATTTTTGTTGCAACTTAGAGATAACAAGAAAGGTATCTTTTTTCCTGGGCATTGGGGTTTCTTTGGTGGGGCGATTGAGAGAAATGAAACTCCTAAGCAAGCTATCATTAGAGAAATAAAAGAGGAAATTAATCTCGATATTGATAAATTAGATTATCTATTTAATATAAATTTCAACTTTTCTGATAGTGAAGATAGAACTATAAAACGGCATTATTTTGAAATTCAGCTCGCAAAAGGTGATCTGAATACTATCAAGCTAGCTGAAGGTGAGAGTTATAAAGTTTTCACAAAAAGAGATGCCATTTCATTGCAGCCATTTTGGTCATTGGATGCATACGCATTATGGCTATATATGAATAAGGGCCGAATTAATTAAGGCAATAAGACTATAGTGACAGTGATATGAGTAACGATAATATGATAGCTAAAAATTCTTCTGAAAATAAACTTTATTTACTAGAGCAATTATTACGTGTTCGAAATGCTGAGACAATGCTGGCTGAAAAATATAAGTTGCAAATAATGAAGACACCTACTCATTTTGGTGTTGGACAAGAGGCTGTTGCTGTTGGGGTTTGTGCCGCAATTGATAAGAGTGATTATGTCTATAGTCATCATAGGTCACATAATCATTATATTGCAAAAGGGGGTGACTTCTATGCATTGGCAGCAGAATTGTTGGGAAGAGAGAGTGGCTGTTCTAAAGGAAGAGGAGGTTCAGTGCATTTGACTGACTTCGATGCTGGCTTTGTAGCCTCGACTGCAATATTGGGCGAGACGGTAGCAGCAGCCGTTGGTAGCGCATTAAGCATCTCTATGGATAAAAAAGACAATGTTGTTGTTTCATTTTTTGGTGATGCAACTCTTGAAGAAGGAATATTTTATGAATGTCTGATTTTTGCATCATTAAAAAACTTGCCAGTGCTCTTTGTCTGTGAAAACAACGGCTATGCAACAGAAAGCCCCATTGAAGTACGACAGCCTGAAGGTACAAGTTTTTGTGACAGGGTAAATGCATTTGGTGTGAAGTCGAAAAAAATCGATGGGAATGATGTAGAAAAAGTGTTTGAAGAAACAAACAATGCTATTCAATATATGAGTGAACATAAGAAACCATTTTTTCTTGAATGTACAACATACAGATGGTTAGAACATGTTGGTCCTAATTATGACCATGATTTAAATCGAACATATCGAACTGTTGCTGAGTTAGAAAAATGGAAGGAAAAGTGTCCTGTTAAACGTCTTAGTGAGCGACTTTTACATGACAAGATAATTACCGATGATGAACTAAATATATTAAATAATAAAATAAACGAAGAATTAAATTCCGAATTTGAACGTGCTCAGGAATCATCTTGGCCAAGTAAAGACACACTGTTTGAAAATACTTATTGAATAAAATACGTGATTAAGTGAGAAAATTAAAATATAAAGAAGCAATATCAGAAGCATTAGTCCAGTCTATGATTGACGATGCTTCAATATATATAACAGGTCATGCAGTCGATTATCCATCTGGTATTTTTGGTACGACTGCTGAGGCTCATAGTAAGTTTCCTGATAGAGTTTTTGATTGCCCGTCATTAGAAACAGCAATGGCAGGTATCTCTGTCGGGGCTGCTGCTTTTGGTAAACGGCCAGTGATAGTTCATCCAAGAGCAGACTTTATGTTCTTAGCCTTTGATGGATTGCTAAACCTTGCCGCGAAATGGAAATACATGTTTGGTGGAAACGCTGGCTCAGTGCCTATAGTGATTCGAGCGATAGTAGGACGCGGTTGGGGGCAAGGTGCAACGCATTCTCAAAGTCTGCATGCCTCATTAGCACACTTTCCTGGGGTATCAGTTTTAATGCCATCTACTCCATATGATGCAAAAGGTTTGCTTGCCTCTGCTCTTAAGGCAAATCATCCGGTAATTATCTTTGAACATAGATCTCTATTCGAATTAAGTGGTGAAGTTCCTATAGATAATTATGTAATTCCTTTTGGTAAAGCGAACGTTGTTAGAGAGGGTAAAGATATTACGATTGTTGCACCATCTGCAATGCTTACAGAAGCAGTTATTGCAGCTGATGAACTAGAAAAAATGGATGTTGATGTTGAAATAATAGATCCGAGAACGATAAGACCTTTAGATATGGAAACGATAATTTCTTCTGTCAAAAAAACAGGAAGATTGATAGTAACAGATACTAGTTGGGAATTCTGTGGGTTTTCGAGCGAGGTTGCAGCAACAGTTGCAGAGTATTGTTTATCTGATTTAAAAGCACCAATAAAAAGAATAACTATTGCTGATTGTCCAGCACCTGTATCAGAGCCTTTAGAAAATGCATTTTACCCTAAAGCCTCTAATCTTGCTGAAGCGGTTACTGAATTATTGGGGATTAGTAATGCCTCTTTCATAGATCTTGATAAAAAAGATAATTTTAAAGGGCCTTATTAATAAAGGTTAATGTAAATGAATAAAAAGTTAAGTATGAGTAAAGCTAGTCTAGCAATTCATGGTGGAAAGCCAGTAAGAAAAACAATAATGCCTCCTCGGCTTGCAATGGGAGTGAAAGAAGAAAAATCAATTTCTGAAGTATTTGAATTTTATAAAAAATTAAATCAAGATCCCGGATATCAAGGATATTTTGAAAAGAAATATTGTGATGCATTTGTTAAAATGATGGGTGGCGGATATGCAGATGCTGTTGCAACAGGAACAGCAGCTATATATATTGCTCTTGCAGCGCTAAATATTCCCAAAGGCAGTGATATTCTTGTTTCTCCAATAACAGATCCTGGTACATTAAGCCCTATAATTCTCTTAGGTTATAAACCTAAATTAGTTGATTCAGGTATTAATTCTTATAATATTACCGCAAATAATATATTGAAAAGGATAGATGAAAATACCAAAGCGTTAATTGTCGTCCATGCAGCAGGAAATCCATGTGATATGGATGAAATTAGTAAAATTTGTTTGGATAAAAATATTAAATTAATTGAAGATTGTAGCCAAGCTCATGGTGCAAAAGTAAACAATCAACCTATTGGTAGTTTTGGTGATATTGCTGCATTCTCTACTATGTATAGTAAGAATAGTATTGCTGGACCAACTGGTGGTGTAGTCTTTACTCGGGACATAAATTTATATCAAAATGCTCTTGCTCATGCTGACCGTGGCAAGCCTACTTGGCTAGATGATTATGACCCAAAAGATCCAAGTCAGTTTTTATTTCCGGCACTTAATTTACATACGGATGAATTTTCATGTGCTATAGGGATTCAATCAATAAAAAAATTGCCGGACACTATTAGAAAGAGGCAAAAATACTACAAGATGGTGTCGAATATGCTTCAAGAGAAATCATATGTATGTACAACTTATGAATATTCAGATAACTCTTCACCATTTATTATTCCTGTGTTTGTGAAACAAGAGGCAATTAAATGTTCAAAGTATCATTTTGCAAATGCAGTAAGAAGCGAAGGCATTGATCTCAATCCTCATTATAAATATCTAGTGCAAGAATGGCCATGGGTGAAAGAATTTCTGGCAGATGATTATTTTTGTGAAAATGCTTCAGAGTCTATTAACTCAAGCTTTTGCCTGTATGTGAATGAAAAATATTCTGAAAAAGAAGTGTCTGATACGATAGATTCAATTTTAAAAGTAGAGAATTATTATGTATAAATCAAGAGGTATCTTTTATGGCTGATACAGAAACATGGGATGAAGAATTAAATAACATGCAAAGAATTGTTGTAGGAAAACAGACTTCGTATGGATTTGTTGATGACCCAAAAAGATTAGGCTTTGTTCTATCTAGATATAAATTTGTGAGTAAGATGCTAGAAGGAAAAAAGAACATCTTAGAAGTTGGTTGTGGCGATGGATTTGGGACAACTGTTGTGGCACATGGTGCTAGTCATGTTACGGCATTAGACTTGTCTTTAGAAACGCTTGAAAATAAAACTATTCATCCGACTTTGGAAAATAAAGTTGAATTTTTATCTCATGATATAGTTGAATCTCCTCTAAACAAATCAAAATTTGATGCGGCATATTCTTTAGATGTCATTGAACACATTAGTTCGACTGATGAACATAAATTTTATGAAAATATTCTGGGCTCGCTTAACAAAAATAGTCTTTTTATAGTTGGCACTCCGAACAAATCATCTGCCGCATATCAATCAAAAAGAAGTTTGAAGCATCATATCAATTTAAAAAGTCAAAAAGATTTAAAGAAGGATTTAGAGAAATACTTTGAGTATGTGCTCATGTTTAGTATGAACGATGAAGTACTTCATACTGGATATAGTGAAATGTCGCATTATATTCTTGGGGTTGGAATTCATCCAAAGAACATATCTTATTAACCTATTTGTACGAGGAATAAAATGAGAGAAGTAAATTTGTTAGACTGTTACCCAGCGCCAGCTCGTACAAAGCAAAGGCTCGAGAATAGATTTCATGACCAATCGGATGAAGATATAAAGGTTGCACGACAATTTGGAGAGGAATATTTTGATGGAGAACATAAAACTGGATATGGAGGTTATTATTATGATGGCAGGTGGAAAACTACTGCTCAGAGGATAATTGATTATTATGGATTAGAAAATGATGCTTCAATTCTTGAAATAGGTTGTGCTAAGGGGTTTCTATTGCATGAATTTAAAATGTTACTACCTAATGCAAATGTTGCTGGGATTGATATATCAGAATATGCGATATCCAACACGACTGATTTGATGAAACCATTTCTCAAAATAGGCAGTGCTGATAATTTACCTTGGGAAAACAATTCATTTGACCTTGTTGTATCAATTAATGCAATTCATTATCTTAGTGCAATACAATGCATACAAGCATTTAAAGAAATTGAAAGAGTTAAAACAAAAGATGCATATGTCAGAGTAAATGCCTATCGTAACGAACAAGAGTTTATTGCAATGAAACATTGGGATTTCGTGGCTGAAACACTTCTTACCCCCGAAGAATGGTTGGAATTAATGAAGCAAGCAAATTACGTTGGAGACTATTCTTGGTTTTATTACGAAAATTAAAGAGTATTACTGCTCTTTAAATCTTAAATTTCCTCACCTGATTGGTATATTTATTAAAGTTACTGGAAAAATACCATTAATTTTGATTCATCTTCAACAACCTAGTAAATATGATTATTTTAGGTAATTTAGATTGAAAACTATCAGGACACTATATAATATTTTTATAGTAGTTGTTTCTTCAATGCTAGCTTGGCTTGTAATTCCATTTACACTAATCATCGAACCGTTTGTCCATCTGAGATTCACATCCTTTCATGCCAATCGTATTGGCGAGTTAATTGGAAGTGGAGGTTCCTTCTGTATATTTGCTAGAGATGCGGATAAAAAAACTCGGATCATTGTATTGGTAACGAAACATGGTAATCAAGTTTTGGAGCGTATGTATCAACCTTACATTAAGATTGTCTCTGTTGGTTCTGCAATGCGATTTATGGGTAAACTCTTAAAGTCTAAAGTAGCAGCACCAATTTCCCCTTATTATAAAAGCAATTGTAATTTTTTTAAT
>JBFIIJ010000042.1:0-11537 GCA_041601315.1 Gammaproteobacteria bacterium | reverse complement strand
GGTGGTGTTTATTCAGCTGCATCACTCTATATAGCCAACAATAATGGTGCTACACCGAGCTTTGCCCAGATTATGGATAATCTTGATTGTGCCGTTGGTGGAAATACGGTCACAGTAGCTACAGGAACGGGCGGCGCTGATAACACTTGTTCTAGTGCAAACAGTCAAGCCTGTGGTAATGCGGCCGGAGAAACAATCACTGTTACTTACAATGGCCAAATAGCTACAGGAACTATTTCGACTGGTTTATGTAGTTTGTAACAGCTCAATGTGATAAGAATTTGTTTATGATGAATCAAATGAGGGCCTCTTGGCCCTCTTTTTTTATCTTTTTAACGCTGATTTTTGCTTTAATCACTTCATCAATAACCGGTTATATCTTTTGGTGGGGTGCCATTACATTAATGACCATTGTTACGTTAATCAAGATTGATTCAAAAATTAATGTAACCCTTTTATCTGTCTCCTTAACTTTCTTTCTACTCATACTTGCATTAAATAATACCTTTATCAGTCCTGTTTATTCTGCAGAGCCAACATATTTTATTTGTTTTCTTGCAGTTAGTTTTTTTTTGGGGGCTAATTTTTCGCAAGTCGAAATAAAACATGCACTTATAATTTTACTCTGTATTTTTTCAGTTTTATCAGTATGGGGCATTGTGCAATACATGACAGGATTATTGTATCTGGTTGATATGTCTGCTCGTGCGAATACAATTTTTTATACACCAAATACATTTGCAGCTGCTTTGAATATTGCTTTATTGCCTTCCCTTGTGATGTATGTGTTTAGTAATAAAGTTAGAACAGTAGTATTGATTAGCGCAGGATTAATGTTTACAGCCTTACTGATGACGCAAAGTCGGGGTGGTTACATCTCTTTTATCATCGGGGTTACGGGTATTTTTTTATTACAATTTATTTTAAAAATTGAATATGACTTTTCCAGATTTAAAAAAATACTAATTTTAATGATTTTAATTTGTTTAAGTTTTAGTGCAGTAGAAATATTTAATTTGAAATTTAAAGGAAGTTTTGCAAAAGGAGATGGTGATATAAGCCAGATTATTCGTGAGGCAGGTATGGTTGAGTCAACCAATCATCGCGTTAAGCTTTATGATATTGCATGGCAGCAAATAAAGCAGGCTCCTTTATTAGGCAGTGGTTATTATACTTATCAATACTACCAGCTACGCGATCAATATAAAAAATATGCGGGTGCAACTCGGTACACACATAATGATTATCTGCAAATCTGGATGGAGACGGGCATATTCGGTTTGGTTGCATTAGTTTCAATATTGTTCAGTTATTTATATTTAGTATTTCGCTATAAACAACAATTTACTAAAGCAGAAAAAGTATCACTAACTGCAATAGGTGCAGCGTTGATTTCATTATACACCCATGCATGGGGAGATTTTGTTTTTTACCCACCTTTTTTATTATTGCTATTTGGAGCTTATCTGGGAGTAAGTAATCAAATATTTGGAAACTACAATAGGAAATTAAGAAATATAAATTTTGAAAATTCAATTTTTCATATACGCTCAGGTATTGTTAAGTCGTTATTAGTATTGATAATTATAGTGCCCTTATCTTATCCTGCTGTTGCACAACTTACATTTGATGAAGCTAATCGTCGTGTAAGCACTTTTCATATTGCTGAAGCGTTACCATTGTATGAAGTTGCGCGACGTTTTGCTCCTTATGAGCCAGAGTATTATCGCTATGAAGCAGCCCTGTTTGTTGAATCTTTGAGCAAATTAGAATTTCGAGAATCTGCAAATCGAGCTGACGAGCTTTTTAAATCAGGACATGAAGCTAATCCGTATAAAGGCCTGAATCTTTTGTCCCGAGCAATACTGCATCGTGATTATTCCAGGTTATTAGATAACCCTGTAAGTTGTGAAACTATGATTAGATGGATGGAGGAAGTTTTAATTTGGCATCCACACGATACTTTCGCTCAAGCTGAGATTGTTAAAACACTTGATGGGTGTGGTTATAAGGTATTAGCTAAAGAAAAACTAATGTATTGGAATAAGGAATACCCTGACTCAAAGCTGCTACAAAGTATATTATTAGAATTTGAACTATAGTAAAATTAGAATATAAGATTAAAGTGGTTTATGTTATGAAACATATTAATAATATAAAAGGGTTTACTCTTATTGAATTAGTTGTCGTAATATTAATACTCGGCATCTTATCTGCAGTTATTGTTCCCAGATTAGATATAACCAGCTTTCGTCAAACAGGTTTTTTTCAGCAGGCATTGGCATCAATACGTTTCGCACAAAAAAGAGCAATCACTTCAGGTTGCACGGTCAGTGTTTTTATAGATTCTACAAATTGTAATATAACATTTACCGGTGTGCCGGCAGGTTGTCCTGCAGGGGCAATTCGAAATCCAGGTACAGGTAATGCAAATTTTTGTAATGACAGTACAGCAGCCGGTGCACCAGCAGCAGCATTTACATTCGATAATATAGGCAGACCAAGTGCAGCCCAATCGATTAATTTTACGGGTACTACAATTCAAGTAGTTGCAGAAACCGGATTTGCATATCAACTATGAAAACTAAATCAAACTATTATGGTTTTACGTTAATCGAACTCATTGTAGCTATCGTTGTTTTAAGTATAGGTGTAACAGCATTTGTTCGTTTAATAAATCAAACAACGGCAAATAGTATTGACCCGGTTATTCTTGAACAAGCGAACGCTATCGCCCAGTCTTATTTGGAAGAAGCATTATTGAACCCGTTCTGCGATCCGGACGTTTCAACTTCATGTCCTGTATTTTGTAGTGTCGAGAATATGTGTGGAGTGTGTTCAAATTTTGAAGGTTTAGCAAACAGAGCGTTATTTGATGATGTTTGCGACTATGGAAATATTAATGATAATGCTGGTGCGGTATCTCAGACTGGTGGTGCGGTTATTGGAGGAACGGAATCTTTTAATATTAATGTGACAGTAGTTGATACTGGGATAACGCTGCAGGCCACTCCATCGTTAGATACATTAAACTCTGCTAATGGTGAGATTGTACGTGTTGATGTCAATGTAACTCATGATACTTTTCAATCACTTAATCTTACATTATCCGGCTACAAGACTAATTTTTAGATGATGAAGATACGAAACATTTCATGTGGTTTCACTTTGATTGAATTAGTTGTTGTCATACTTATTTTGAGTAGTATGTCTTTTATTTTATTTAATGTATTGCAAGGTCCTGCAAAAGCCTATTTTCAGGTGCAGCAACGCGTCCAATTGGTAGACATAGTAGAAACTGCATTGCATAGGATGACACGTGAAATCAGATTGGCATTACCGAATAGCATACGTGTTAATGGCGGGAATGCACTTGAATTCTTCAGAACACGAGATGGCGGACGTTATCGAAAACAAGGTGCAAACCGTCTTAAATTTAATAAACAAACTGATACTTTTGAATTCCTTGGTCCATTGAATCAATTTGCTGCGATTAAAACTGGAGGGGCTACGCAAGCAGACTGTTTCACTCAGGATATATTGGACACAATTGATTGTATGGTTATATTTAATACTGGCCAAACAGGCGCGAATGCTTATGCTGGAAATAATATCGCAGCCATTACTAATAAAGTTGGTTCAACACTTACATTCAATCTTAATCCTGTTAGCAGGTTCCCCTTTGAATCACCCAGACAACGCTTTTTTATTGTTGATACTCCAGTGAGTTTTATCTGTGCGTTACCGAATGTAACACGCTACGATAATTACACAACTGCAGCGGTTCAACCTGTGCCGCCTGGAGATGGTAATGCAAACTTGTTAATTAACCAGGTCTCTGCTTGTAGTATGACTTATGCCCCCGGGACTGCGACACGATCAGCATTGGTGACAATTAGCCTAACGGTGACGAATAACAATCTGGGACAAAGTATAACGTTGGTTCAACAAGCGCATGTCGATAATCAGCCATGATAAGGCAAAGCATACAAAAGCAAACAGGTTTTAGCGCAATTACTGCAATAGTAATGGTTGTTCTATTAGCTCTTATGGGCGCATATATGTCTACGTTTGTTTCAGTGTCTGCTTTAAATACTTCTAGTTCAGAGGGAGCCATTAAAGCATGGTTTGCAGCGAGAAGTGGTGTTCAGTGGGCTGTGCATCGCGTATTGTCAACTGGCACATGTGTAAATGTTAATGGGCAAGCGATCACAGCTGGTTTAGATGGATTTACGGCAAGTATCAGTTGTGTTGAGACGGCGGCTATTACAGAAGGTTCGGCAACATATGATATTTTTGATATAGACGTGACTGCAACAAGAGGAGCAATTGAAACATTTGTATCAAGAACCATTAACGTAACCGTTACCGATAATTCTGCACCTTAAAATTATATGAAGTTAAGTTGTCGCCAAGCTTCATAAATAATAATACTTGCCGAGTTTGATAAATTTAAACTGCGGCTATTTTCAAGCATAGGGATTCTTAAAATTTTATCAGCATCAAATTCATCTAATATATTTTGGGGTAGCCCCCGTGTTTCAGGACCAAAGATAAAGCTATCACCTTCATTAAATTTACAGTCTGAATAAGTTTGTGTGCCTTTCGTAGAAATAGCATAGAGTGAATTGCTTCCCTGTTTAGCTAGATAGTCCTGATAATTATCATAGTGATGTACAATTGATTGATCGATATAATCTAAACCTGCTCGACGTAAACTTTTTTCATCCATATCAAAACCAAGAGGATGAATTAAGTGTAAGTTTGCGCCAGTATTTGCGCAAAGGCGTATAATATTGCCGGTATTAGGTGGGATTTCCGGCTCAAATAGAACAATATTAAACATCGATTAATTTTATATTTCTGAGAGACAATATCCAGTTATGGGAACGACATCATTAAGTGATAAAGACAAAAAAAGACTAGAAGTCGATTTTTGTGGTCTTAAATTCAACACGCCGTTGGTTTTATTATCGGGCTGTGTTGGTTTTGGTGAAGAATATACACGTATTAACGGTTTTTCCAATACCGATGTCGGTGCTATTTGTTTAAAAGGAACAACGCTGGAGCCTCGTCTGGGTAATCCACCGCATCGACTCTCAGAAACCTATATGGGAATGTTAAATGCGATTGGCCTTCAGAACCCGGGCTCTAAAATCGTTGTTGATGAGTATCTACCTAATCTCGATTTTACCGAAACACGGTTTATTGCAAACCTTTCTGGTTCAACGGTTGAGGAATATGAAGAAGTTACACGAATATTTGATAATTCACCGATTGATGCGATGGAAATCAATATTTCCTGTCCTAATGTAAAAGAAGGTGGTGTGGCTTTTGGTAATGACCCGGATATGTCTGCACGAGTTGTTGAAGCTTGTCGAAGAGCGACAAAGAAACCATTAATAACCAAGCTTTCTCCAAATCAAACGAACATTGCCGAGAATGCAAAACGTTGCATAGAAGCTGGAACGGATGGCTTTGCTGTAATTAATACCTTAATGGGCATGGCAATTGATATTAATTCGCGTCAACCGATCATTGGTAATAATCAGGGAGGTCTATCAGGACCTGCGATAAAACCCATTGCATTATTAAAAGTACATCAGGTTTACCAAGTAGCAAAACAGCACAACATTCCAATTATCGGGCAAGGTGGTGTGACGACAGTTGAAGATGCGATTGAATTTATGATTGCGGGTGCGGCGACAGTGGGTATTGGAACAGCGTTGTTTTATGAGCCGTTAGTTTGTCCTAAAATAAACAAAGGTATTGTGGACTATCTGGACAAGCATAATATAAAGAATGTGTCCGAGTTAGTTGGAACCCTGCAGTTACACAATTAGACTTTATTAAGTCTTTTTAGAAAAACACGCATTTCTTTTACTGCTTGCACATCTCCATTTTTTTCTGCTATTTCAATTCCTTTATTATAGGCATTGATAGCTTTATCAATTTGATTATCTTCAGATAAAGCCTTGCCATATAGTTTCCATGCTGCGGAATAACTTTGATTGAACTCGATAGCTTTTTCTAAATGAATGATAGCTTCATTAAAATTACCCGCTTTAAAATTTTCATTGCCCAGACTATATCTCAGTAAAGCATTGTCATTGCCTTTTTTAAGTAGTGATTCAAATGTTTCAATATTACTCATTATTTTCGTTAAGAATTCTGCGCAATTAACATCGCTTGATTTCTGAATCCGTTGTTAATTTTTCCTGTAGATCCTTCTTCACGATAGACAAGTATCTTCCAGTCGTTAAACATTTTTAGTAATTCATTGCTATCCAATAAGTAATCAGGATTAGTTGGGCCAGATTCAGTAATTTTATCTTTTATAAATGTTTGATAAAAAATTAAACCATCTTTTTTTATCGCATTTTTAATATGGTTGATTAATTTTCGATCAAGAAAATGGCTGACAACAATGACATCAAATGAGTTTATTTCAACTGGATATTTAGATACATCCCTGGTTTCAATATCGATATTGAGTTTTTTTTCTTCAGCTTTAAGTGAAAGGAGTTTTAATGCAGGTGTAGAAATATCCCATGCCGAAACAGCAAGTCCGTTTTCTGCAAGGCATATTGCATTTGCTCCACGACCGCATGCCAAATCCAAAGCGATTCCCTTTGAGGGCAATAAATGTTGATTTTGAAATAAAACTTCAGCCGCTTCAGGATATTTATCTGAGCAAGAATGATAATGCTTATCCCACTTATCTTTAGTTTTATTATTCAAAGTGAATGTCGTTTTATCTTCGCCAGAATGTGGGCGTAAACAAGACTAATAAAGTAAATATTTCCAACCGGCCTAGCAACATTGCAAAGCAAAGTATCCATTTAGCAACGTCGTTTATATCGCCATAATGCTGGCTAACTTTTCCAAGTCCCGGGCCGAGGTTATTTATGGATGCAGCTAATGCAGAAAATGCAGTGACTTGATCAAGTTCTGTTGCCATTAATGCCAGTAATAGAACTACAAAAATAGCGATATAAGCCGCAAAAAAACCCCAAACGGCTTCAATTATACGCTCCGGAATAGGTTTGTTACCGATTTTAATAATGAATATGGCATTCGGATGGATAAGTCGTTTAATTTCGCGCATACCCTGTTTGAAAATTAATAAAATACGGATAACTTTTATACCACCGCCGGTTGAGCCTGCGCAGGCGCCAACAAAACTGGAGAACAATAAGAGCAATGGTATAAAGCCAGGCCAACTTTGATACTCAGCTGTCGTAAAACCCGTCGTAGTTGCAATTGAAACAGATTGAAAAATGCTGTCTTCTATCGCTTTGCCAAAATGTTCATAATCATTAACTATCAAGTGATACATGGTACTGGCAAAACAAACAAATAATAAAATACTAATATATGTTTTTAATTCAGCATCATGCCAGTAAGGTTTTATGCTGGTATTTCGCCATGCCATAAAATGTAAACTGAAATTAATTCCAGAAAAAAACATAAAAAAGATAGCGACAGATTCAACTAAACCACTGTCAAAGTAACCTATGCTTGCATCATGAGTAGAAAATCCACCAATCGAAACAGTTGCAAAACTATGGGCTATTGCATCGAATGTGGTCATTCCAGCCAGCTTGTATGCAACAGCGCAAGCAATTGTCATACTTAAATAAATATACCAGAGTGCTTTTGCTGTCTCGGTGATTCTTGGAGTTAGTTTAGTATCTTTAACTGGACCAGGTGTTTCCGCGCGATATAGTTGCATACCACCAATACCTAACATTGGTAAAATTGCCACAGCTAATACAATGATACCCATACCGCCTAACCATTGTAATTCTTGTCGATAAAAAAGAATTGATTTTGGTAAATGATCAATACCAGTAATTATGGTTGCACCGGTAGTTGTCAGACCTGAGATAGATTCGAAAATAGCATCAGTGATAGTTAGTTCAGGCGTGCTGGTTAAAATTAAAGGGATGCTTCCTGTTATTCCGAGACCCACCCAGAAGAGTACGACTACAGCAAAACCATCACGCAGACGCAATTCATTCTTAATGTTTCGAACAGGAAACCATAAAATTAATCCAAGTGTAAGAATCAGTGCGAATGCAGATATAAATGGTACCGTTGTTCCATCAGAAGTAACTATGGATATAGCGAGTGGAGGGAACATTGTTAAACTGAATAAAGACAGCAATATTCCCAGTATGCGTTGGATGACAGAGAGTTGCATGAAATTTTTACTCTATATAAAAGTGATGCCAACCTGAAATAATGCTTCAACTTCGGCTACATGTTTTTTATTTGATACGATAAGAATAATATGGTCTTCGGCTTCAATAACTGTTCTCTTGTTCGCCATTAATACGTTATCGCCGCGTACGATAGCACCGATGGTCGCACTTTCCGGTAAACCGATATCTTTAATAGCTCTGCCAACAACTTTAGACGATGATTTATTGCCATGCGCAATCGCTTCAATAGCTTCTGCTGCACCTCTACGTAAAGCATGCACAACAACAACATCGCCTTTGCGAATATGAGCGAGTAAACTACCGATGGTGGCTTGCTGAGGAGAAATAGCAACATCAATAGTATTGCTTTGTACCAGATCGACATAGGCAGCACGGTTAATCAAGGCCATTACTTTTCTTGCACCAAGTCTTTTGGCAAGCATGGAAGAAATAATATTGGCTTCATCCGCATTCGTTAGCGCACAAAATACATCTGTTTTATGTATGTCTTCTTCGTTAAGTAATTCTTCATCTGCAGCATCACCATTTAAGACGATGGAGTTTTTTAATATTTCAGAAGCAAAACGTGCCTTTGCCGGATCCAGTTCTATTAATTTAATTTTATATTTGTCTTCTAACGATTCAGCCAAACGTAATCCAATATTACCACCGCCGGCAATCATGATACTTTTGTATGGCTTTTCTTTATTGCGTATCAGTTGCAATAGTTGGCGAATAGATTTTTGTGAACTAATAAAGAAAATTTCATCGTCGGCTTCAATGACGGTGTCACCATTTGGAATGATGGCTTGACCGTCTCTATAAATAATAAATATTTTGTATTCAATGCCTGGGAGTTGTGTTCTCAGATTGCGTAGTGAATGTCCCACTAACATACCACTGTATGATGCTTTGAGTGCGACCATTTGTGCTTTGCCGTTAGCAAAGTCAACAACTTGAAGTGCGCCAGGATGTCCTATCAGGCGTTCAATATATTCAGTAACAAGCTGCTCAGGACTGATTAATACATCGACGGGAAGCGCTTCCTGAGCAAACAATGTTGCATTTTTCAGATATTCTATTTCACGAATGCGAGCAATTTTCGTCGGAGTGTGAAACAAAGTATAAGCGACCTGACAAGCAATCATATTAACTTCGTCGCTATTGGTAACGGCAAGTATCATATCGGCATCTTTAGCTCCGGCTTTTGCTAATACAGACGGGTGTGAAGCAACGCCTGTAATCGTTCTTAAATCATACCTTTCACTGATTAATTGTAGCGCTGCTGGATTATTATCGACCAGAGTAATGTCATTGTCTTCGCTGACGAGGTTGGCCGCGACTGATGAACCTACTTGACCTGCGCCTAAAATAATAATTTTCATTTTAAATCGATTCCCAACATTTTCAGTTTTCGGTAGAGATGTGTTCGTTCTATTCCTACTATATTTGCCACTTTACTGACACTACCTTTAGCCTTCTTCAATTGATATTCAAGATATGCTTTTTCAAAGCTCTCTCGCGCATCGCGTAAAGGTAAATCGAAATTAAAGCCTTCAACAGTCGAATCACTTTGTCTTGCTGAAGTATTACCCAGACTGGATTCAATTTCATCAATATTAATTGTTTCATCAGTCCCTAGAATCAATAAACGTTGCACGATGTTTTTTAATTCTCTCACGTTCCCTGGCCATTGATAACTTCTTAAACGATTTTGTGCGGCAACATTAAATTTTCGATAGGGAAGACCTTCTGTTTCAATGAAGTAATTCACATAGTATTCAAGCAGAGCAGGGACATCTTCAAAGTGTTCACGTATTGGCGGGATGGAAATAGGTAACACGTTTAATAAATAATAAAGATCATCTCTAAATCGATTTTCACTAACCAATTTTTCAATGTTGAAACGAGTCGCGGCAATAATGCGCATGTCCAATTCAATTTGCTCTGAACTGCCGATGTGGCTATATTTTTTTGTTTCCAGAACATCATGTAAATGAGACTGAAGTGTTTTATCAAGCTCGCCAATATCCTTTATATAAAGTGAACCACCTCTTGCCTTATCAAAATACCCTTCCTGAAATTGGTTATTCGTCTCCAGTCCAAATAACTCTACTTCGGCATGATCTTTAGCTAATGCAGATATGCTTACAGTGATGAAAGGTCCATCATTATGTGAACTAAGTGAGTGTAGGTACCTGGCGAATAACTCCTTATCTGTACCAGATTCTCCATGCATCAAGACAGGCGTATCATGTTTAGCGATACGCGCTATTTTGCTTCTTAACTCTGTAATGACTTTGCTTTTACCAATAGGTTCGAGACTGGATGATGTGGCGTGATGTAATTGTAAATTTTCTTGCTTTAACGTAGATGTTTCAAAAGCGTGTTTTATTGTTAATAATAATTTTGAAATAGATAGTGGCTTTTCTATAAAGTCATACGCTCCATGACGTGTTGCTTCTACGGCAGTTTCACCATTTCCATGGCCTGACATCATAATGATGGGGGCGACAATATGATCGGTTTCTTTCCATTCTTTTAATAGTGTGATGCCATCAACATCAGGCATCCATATATCCAGTAGTATTAGATCAGGTTTAAATGACTCTACTTCTTGACGGGCTTTAGATGCATTTTCTGCAACATTAACGCTAAACCCTTCGTCTTCAAGAATTTCCTGAACCAGATTACGAATATCAGGTTCATCATCAACAACAAGTATTTGTCGTTTGCTCATAGACTATGCGCGTTTTTGAGTGTTATTAAGTGAAATATTTACAGGTAATCTTATCACTGCACAAGCACCTTTTCTTTCTTTGTTGTTTTCAAGCCAGACGCTACCCATATGTTCATCAATGATTTTCTTTACAATTGCCAATCCGAGCCCTGTTCCTTTCTGTTTACTGGTTATATAGGGTTCAAATAAATTATGTGCTACTGAGTTATCTATCCCTGAGCCACTATCGATTACCCGTATTTCGAGCATATCATTCGAGTCGACATTGACCTTTTTTGCACTTATTTTAAGGTAATTATCTTCGCTCGATTTATTCGCATCAATAGCGTTTGCTAATAGATTATTAAATACTTGCCTTAATTTTTTTTCATCACCAATGATGGTTGGGAGATTAGCTTCTATTTCAGTTTCAATTTTATTTTCGTTATCAGTATTAATGAACAAATCAAGGCCTTCCTGAATTAATTGTTCAATTTTAATTTCTTCGGGATTATATTCAGGTGATCTGGCGTAATCGGAAAAGCTATTTACCATATCTTTCATAGTTTCCACCTGTTGAATGATGGTGTTTGTCATTCGATCTAGCATAT
>JBFIIJ010000041.1:0-11632 GCA_041601315.1 Gammaproteobacteria bacterium | reverse complement strand
TTTTAGTCTAGGCATCAATTCAACCAGATTACATGGTCGAGTCCTATAATCTAACTGTAATCGTATCAATTCATCCCATGCTGTTACGCAAGCACCCATAGAGCCCGGCATACAAAAAATATAAGTCCCATTTGCTACACCAGCAACTGCACGTGATTGTATAGTTGAGGTTTTAATTTGCTCATAGGAAATTGTACGAAATGTTTCACCAAAACCCTCAATCTCTTTATCAAAAAGAACTCTGACTGCTTCAGGCGTTCCATCACGCCCCGTCACCCCTGTTCCACCCGTCGTTAGTACGACCTGTACTTCTTCATTAGCAATCCATTGAGAAATCTGCGCGCGAATTTGATAAACATCATCTGGCACAATCTTTTTTTCAAATAGTTCATGCCCTTGTTGTTCTAACAAGTCGACTAGTCGTTTTCCAGATTTGTCTGTTTCTTCATTTCTAGAATCAGAAATGGTCAAGACACTAATATTAAGTGGAATAAACTCTCTTTCAGTTTTATTTTCAGTCATAATCTTTTATACCAAATTACCAATGAGAGCTTTGCATGATGTTACGAACGAAAGCTAATCGAGGCAAAAACGAACTAAAAAACGGAGTGTACACGGAGTACATGAGTATTTTTAGTTCGTTTTTAACGATGAGTAGCAGAGTGTAGTAATCGTGCTAAGCTCTCACAATGATAATGCAGGAAAAAGCTATTGGCTAGGAATGAAATAACATACTCAATGCGGCTTGATAAATGGCTGTGGTGTGCGCGATTTTATAAAACCCGCGCTCAAGCCGCAGCGGCTATCAAAGGGAATAAAATACGAGTGAATGATCTTGCAGTAAAAGCATCAAAAATTGTTCGTGTCGATGATGTAGTTCAAATACGAAAAACACCCTATCAGTACACCGTTACTATTTTAACATTACCCAAAAGTCGTCTTTCAGCAAGTTTGGCTGCTCATCTATACAAAGAAGATAAAGACAGTATTGAAGCTCGGGAAGAACTCACAAGACAAATTAAAGCGGATACGGCTTCATTTCCAAGAACTGTCGGCAGACCAACAAAACGTAATAGACGTGAAATCATACGTTTTACCAGAATCAATCAAGACAACGATAATGATTAACAGCTAATTTTCAACGGGAATAAAACTTTCGCGTCGTTCTATTTGAAAATAATAAATTCCCAAAGTAACACCACGGACAGCAATAAATAAGGTAAACGCCAACCAGAGCCCATGATTACCCAGAAACTGGAACACAAACCAGATTGGCAAAAAGAATACAAAGGTGCAAACCAACATTGAATTTCTCATTTCTCTCCCGCGTGTCGCTCCGATAAATACACCGTCTAAAAGGAAACACCAAACAGAAACCATTGGCAACGCTATCATCCATGGCAAATAAACTAATGCGACTTCCCGGACAGAATCTATATCAGTTAACAAATAAATCATTCCCTTGCCGACCACCCAGTAAAGCAAAGTAAAAAACAACCCGAAAACAAACGACCATTTTAAAGTCAATAACACTGAGTAATTAAATAGTTTTTTATCCTTCTGGCCTACTGCTTTTCCAACTAAAGCTTCTGCTGCATGATTAAATCCATCCAAGGCTAAAGCCATTAGTAAATAAAACTTTAGTAATATCGAGTTTGCTGCAAGCACTATGTCGCCATGCGTTGCACTTTCTCGTGTAAAAAATGCAAATACTAATATCAAACAAATAGTTCGAATAAAAATATCATGATTTAAACTGAGGAAACGTCGTATCTTTTCAATATTAAATATCTTTTTAGACGACCATTCCCCTGATTGATTTACTAATTGTTTTCTGATGATAAGAAATGCAATGATAACGCCGCTGTATTGAGAAATCACTGTGGCCAATGCAACTCCGCGTACATCCATATCCATATAAACGACGAACACAACATCAAGAATTATGTTTAATACATTGACGAATATTCCAAGATGCAAAACTGACATGGCATTTTGCATGCCCAATAACCACCCGTTAACTGAAAATAGAATCATTAAAGCTGGCATTCCCCAAATCATCCACTGGCAATATACCGTAGCATAATATTTAACTTCGGGACTGCCTTCCAAAAAAGAAAGTCCAACACTAAAGATAGGCTTTTGTAAGATAAGAATTAAAAAAGCGATACTTAAGCCAACTAATATTGATTGTATTAAAACAGTTCGGACTTCTGTTGCATCATTTTTTCCATGAGCCTGTGCAACAATACCTGTTGTGCCCATACGTAAAAAACCCATGCCCCAATAGAGAAAATCAAATATCACGGCGCCCACTGCAACACCACCAAGATAAACAGCCGTATCTAAATGTCCAATAACAGCCGTATCAACCAGGCCTAAAAATGCCAAACTGATATTGCCAACGATCATTGGCCCGGCTAATAACCAAAAAGCCCGATGTTGATTTTTATCAGTCACGGAAATAATGTTTTAAAAATGAAAGGTGAAATTATTTTACGGGTTTATCCCAAATACCATCAAAGAAATTATTCTCAATGGGATTTCGTGCACGTTCGCTATATTCTCTTTCTTTAACATCATCAGGAATTTTATCTTCAGCTAATTGATATCCAACTGTCATCATCGCCATCGGCGTAAATTGTTCAGGGATTGCAAAACTCTCTCTCGCTTTGTCCGAATCAAAGCCACCCATTTGATGAACCATAAGTCCCAATGCTGCAGCTTGCAGACATAAGTTCTCGGTTGCTGCGCCAGTATCATATTGTCCCCATCTATTTGGATTACCATTTTTTGATAGCACTGAATCTGCACAGGACAAAAATAACAAAGGTGCATCTTTAGCCCATGCTCGGTTACCTTCTGCCAAACAATCTAATGCTTTTTCCCAGGCTGATTCATTCGTCGCTTTATCAAATACAATAAAACGCCAGGGCTGATCGCCATAACAGGAAGGTGCCCAACGCGCCGCTTCTATTAAGGAAGTAATATCTTCCTTCGATACAATTTTCCCGGAATCATAAGCCCGACCACTCCAGCGAGAAGCAATAAGCTCATGAATAGTGGCTTTTGTCTCAATTTTTTTGCTAAACATGTGTGTTCAAACTCCCGTTTTGATAGTCTTATGACTTTAAATGGATAAACATATTTCATACATATCATGTCAGACATAGAAATATATCAAAAACTCTTCTCTAATATTGAAAAAGTAATACAAGGACAATCTGCTTCGATAAGAAAATTGCTTGCCGCATTCTTTAGTGATGGACATATCTTGCTCGAAGACGTTCCCGGCACTGGCAAAACCACCATGGCAAAAGCACTGGCCAAGTCTATAAACGTAGAATTTCAACGGATTCAATTTACACCTGATTTGTTACCCACGGATATTCTAGGTGTCTCTATTTTTAATCAACGCGATCAAGAATTTGAATTTCATCAGGGGCCTATATTCAGCAATATACTACTTGCTGACGAAATTAATCGTGCCTCACCACGAACACAATCTGCTTTACTCGAAGCAATGGGTGAACGTCAGGTCAGTATAGAACGACATCAATATCAACTTGATGAGTTATTTTTTGTTATCGCCACACAAAACCCCGTTGAATATCACGGCACTTACCCTCTCCCTGAAGCACAAATGGATCGGTTCGCAATGCGCTTTGGTTTGGGTTATGTTAATCAAGATGAAGAAATTTCCATTCTTGAACATCAAAACAATCATCATCCAATTGAAGAACTGATGCCTTGCATTAGTAAAGCTGATGTTCTTTATTTAAAGAAACAAATACGCAAAGTTAATATTAGTGATGAAGTAAAACATTACATGGTCAATATTGTTAGAGCAACACGAGAAACCGAAGGTATTATTAACGGCGCAAGTCCACGCGCGTCAATATCTTTAATGAAAGCCGCACAAGCTTTAGCATTGTTTGATGGTCTGGACTATGTGACACCTGATCATATTCAGGAAATCGCTATTCCTGTCATTTCACATCGAATCATGAAGAATTCGCAAAGTCGATTTTCTGGAAACAGTAGCAACCAAATTATCGAAAATATTTTGTCCAGCATTCCTGTTCCAACTTAAACAATCAGGGAAAATATTATGTTACGTAGGTTCTTGTTTGCAAACTTTAAAATAGTTTACAGATTAAACCAATGGATGCGTCAACGTTTTACTCCAGCGGGCATGCTGATATTACTAACGATGCCTGTAGCGGGTGTCTTCGGCTTTGATACACGTTCAACACTTTCATTTCAACTATTCTCTATTACTTTAATTTTATTAATCACTTCTATCAGTCTTTCTACTTTCTTTCGAGGAAAATTTTCAATAGAAAGAAAATTATCCGACTATGGAACAGTAGGATCGCCTTTTTATTATGTTTGCAAGATTAATAATATAAATAAAAAACCAGGAAAGGGTTTAATATTGATTGATGATTTAAATTCATCATTCCCTACAATCGATGAATTCGCCAAGGCACAAGATCCTCTTGATAAAAACCGTAACCGCCTTGATCGCTTCATTGGTTACCCAAGGCTGATGAATGCTATTCAAAAAAGGCGCGGAGGTTCTATTGCTCCTGTTTCAATTGACTTCATTGCCGAAAACAGTAGTAGCGAGGAACACATTAAATTTACGCCTTTACGCAGAGGTTATCTTTATTTCGAAAAAACGAGATTAGCTCAGGTTGACCCACTAGGTTTGTTTCAATCACAAAAATTATTTGAACATAAAGATTCATTACTTATTCTGCCAAGATTATATAAAACTCCCTCCTTGAATATACGAGGCAAACGTACTTATCAACAAGGAGGAATAAACAATGCTTCTTCTTCAGGAGACTCTCAGGAATTTGTTTCCTTACGTGATTATCGACCGGGCGATCCTATTCGCTCTATTCACTGGAAAAGTTATGCAAAGACAAACAAACCTATAGTTAAAGAATATAACGATGAATTTTTTATTCGTTATGGTTTAGTTTTAGATACTTATCTTGATAACAAAGCTGAAGACATTTTTGAGGATGCCGTTTCTATTGCTGCTTCATTTATGACCGCACAAAAAGAACAGGATGCGTTACTTGATCTGATGTTTATCGGCAATAACAGCTATCGTTTTACATCAGGTCGCGGGTTAGGTGGGACAGAAAACATACTGGAAGTACTCGCTTGCATAGAGCCAGTGTATGAGTCCAATATAAAAAGCATGGAATTAATGCTGAAAAATTACAGTCATGAATGTAGCGGTTTAATTTGCATCTTTCTAAACCTTGATGATGAACGTAAAAAATTTCTGAATACACTTTCCGCATTTAATATTCCCGTGAAAGTTTTAGTCGTCACAGAATCTGACGAATTCGATTTTGATAAATTGCCGAGCTCGATAGAGACATACATCATTCATCACGACAATCTCCAGCATGATCTTGATAAGATCAATTAAAAGATGGATAAGCCTAAAATAAAATTAGTTCAAAACAAATTAAAACCTGCTCCACCATGCTTACTATTGGCAACCTTGCTTTTATGGGGGTGGCAAACAGAATATTTGTTTTATTCAATTGTTATGGGGATATTACTTGAACTCCCTTACTTTATTAAATGGCGAATTGATTTTAATGACAAAGATATCAACCAGCTTTCCGACCTTAGCGGCATTTTATTTTTTATTGTTACTGTTTACATTTTTGTGAATTACTCATTTCAGGGTATATACAAAATTCTCGAATTACTGCCTTTTGCATTATTTATCATCATGCTTGCGCAAAACTATAGCATTCAAAATAGCATTAAAACTTCAGCATTATTCATAAGCATACGCCGTCTGGGTAACAAAGCAGGACCAAACATCCTTTATAATACGAATATAAGCTTACCTTATGTTTGTCTTTGTTTAATCTCTGCCAGTTCAGGCAACAAATATAATGACATATTTTTCTTTTTAAGCAGTCTTATTATTGTTTGGACATTATGGAATTTTAGAGCAAAACACTATCCTTTCTATCTTTGGCTAACACCTATTGTCATCGTTGTTATTTTTTCATTTTTAACTCAACAAGGCTTACAACAACTTCAAACTAATGCAGAAGTTTTTTTTCTTAATCTTTTTGAGCAATATGGATTTAAAAGTCAGGACCCGGATCGCACAAGTACCTCAATTGGCTCGTTAGGCAGATTAAAATTATCAGATCGTATTGTTTTCAGAGTTAAGTCGGATGAGGAATTAGATTCGCCACTTTATTTTAGAGAAACATCATATAGCAAATATGAATATGGAACATGGCGAAACCCAAAGGTTGAATTCGACATAGTACAGAAAACACCGGCATTAAAAGAATGGCGAATCAATAAGCAGCTTAAAGACAATAAATACTTTGATGTCGCTATTTTCTTGCAAAACCAGTCATCCATTATTCCAGTACCAGACAATATCAACACACTTTCTGGCAAAGATTTGATTCAGGTTGAAACAAGTATTTTTGGCTCAACAAGAATTGAAGCTCGTGAAGGCTGGGTTAGTTACCGACTGGGAGTTTCAAGTAAAGATTTTGTGGAAACGACTCCTGTTACTGACGATTTAACTATTCCGCTAAATTATCAAAGTGATTTCAAACAAATCGCCGAAGAATTAGAACTCTATACTAAAACACCGGAAGAAATAATTATTTCAGTCGCGCGATACTTCAAAGATAATTTTTATTATTCGACAACACAAAATCAACGCTACACGAGAGGCCAGTATTTAACGAAATTTTTATTCAAAGACAAAAAAGGCCACTGTGAATATTTTGCAACTGCTACTGCCTTATTATTGCGTGAAGCAGGAATTCCAACTCGTTATACGATTGGTTACTCAGTACAGGAATATAGCTCGTGGCAAAAAATGTATCTTGTACGTGCGAGACATGCACATTCATGGCTCAAATATTACATCAATGGCGAATGGCATAACTTGGATACAACTCCCTCAATTTGGGCTCCGATGGAAGCTGAAGACAGAACGATATTAGAACCACTGATGGACTTACTTTCGTGGCTACGTTTTAAAATCACAGGAAGTGACATAGACTCAGAGACAGAATCAAACGATTGGATGATTTGGTTACTCATCCCATTAATGACATATTTAGCCTACCGTTTTCATAACAAGCAACGTATTGATACGAAGAAAGAAGCTAGTCCTAATTTCGGGACCAATTTAAAACGTTTTGGCGAAGACTCACCCATCTATCCTCTTGTTAAGCGTTTAGAAGAAAATGCAGACCGTAGACTACCGGGCGAAACATTAAATAAATGGATAAAACGAATTTTGCCCGAGCTAAAAGCTGAAAAATATATTGAATTAATTAATCACCACAATCGATATCGGTTTAGTCCGACTAGTGACAAACAACGAGACAAGCAATTAATTGAAAAATCGTTAAATTTATTAACGTAATACCCCCTTGAAAAACAGAATCAAAGCTAAGGCAAGTATCTGTATCTCTAGGATAAAGCCAATAGTTCAGCATTTATTCTGACTATGAAAAATAATACTTTTTTTTTCCGGTATTTTTGTTCATAGTCATCGGTTGAAACGACTCGACAGCAGTAAACGTCACTGAGCATCGGTCGGCAAGACACTTTATTATATAATCTTGTTGGAGATTTCGTACAGTGATTGCTGAAATCACCAACTATGTTTCCTATGCGAATGCAAATGCGAATGCTACTGAATTAGTTGACGAAAATATTCGCAATGATAGTGGTATTTATCCACCATCATCAACTCGTGAACGATTTCTAGTTTTGAAAACACCAAGTGATCGTGAAGCACGTACTATGAATCGTAGTTGGACACGAGTGAAAACCGGTCAGTAACTTTTAATATACAATCCCCGTAAAGAACGTATCTCTATCAGGATCTCATCAAACCTGATGACAACTCAACCTATTAATCAAACGAAAGATGAAGTTATACATTCAAATGACGATGAGATTGTTAAAATCGATAACGTCAGTAAAAACTTCGGTAATGTTTTTGCCTGCGATAACATTAATTTAAGCATCCATCGTGGTGAATTTTTTTCATTACTCGGTGCTTCCGGTTGTGGCAAAACTACCTTACTTAGAATTCTTGCCGGCTTTGAAACACCAAGCAGCGGTCGCGTTTTGATTGACGGGGTTGATATGACCGATGTACCGCCGTATCAACGACCGGTTAACATGATGTTTCAATCCTATGCACTGTTTCCGCATATGACGGTAATCGACAATATTGCTTTTGGTCTTAAACAGGAATCAATGCCCAAATCGCAGCTAGAAGACCGAGTTAAAGAAGTGATGGCTTTGGTACAAATTGAAAAGTTTGCCAAACGTAAACCAGACCAGTTGTCCGGCGGACAACGCCAGCGTGTCGCATTGGCACGTTCGCTAGCCAAGCAACCGAAAATTTTATTGCTTGATGAACCACTCGGTGCCTTAGATAAAAAACTACGCGAGCAAACCCAGTTTGAACTGGTTAACATACAAGAACGTCTTGGTATTACTTTTATTATTGTTACTCATGATCAGGAAGAAGCCATGACAATGTCGTCGCGCATTGCATTGATGCATGAAGGACGAATTGAACAACTTGATGCTCCAAGGCGAATGTATGAATTTCCTGTCAGTCGCTATTCAGCTAATTTTATCGGTCTGGTAAATTTGTTTGATGGTCATGTAATCAGTCAGGATGACGATCAAGTACTAATTCAAAGTAATCAAAGTGAAACACCGTTGTTAGTTCGTTACAGTCAACAATTAACATCTGGGATGGAAGTCACAGTTGCTTTGCGACCAGAAAAAATACGAATAATAAACAACGCTGATGACCAACCCAATCGAATCACAGCGGTAATTAAAGACATCGCCTATCTTGGTGATGTATCGATATACCACGCTGAACTTGCCAGTGGCTTACGCATTAAGTTTACTCTGCCAAATGTACAAGCCTTAGCTGAACAACCTTTAACCTGGGAACAGGAAGTAGTACTCGGCTGGCAAGCAGATAGTTGTAGTTTGTTAACACAATGAAACGCTGGTTAACAACTATGTCTGAACGTGGTCACGGTGTCGTAGTTGCAGTACCGTGGTTATGGCTAGCTTTGTTTTTTGCTTTACCCTTTTTGTTTGTATTAAAAATAAGTTTATCCGAACCGCAACTGGCACAACCGCCTTACATGGATATGTTGCGCTATACCGAAGATGGCGTGATGTCGATCATCATCAACTTCGATAATTATTTATTGCTATGGGAAGATTCTCTTTACGTCGGTGCTCTGCTTGGTTCACTTAAAGTCGCTAGCATCTCTACATTATTTTGTTTATTGATTGGTTATCCAATGGCTTACGCTATTGCCCGCTCACCTAACCATTGGCGCTTACCATTGTTGATGTTGATTATTCTACCATTCTGGACATCGTTTTTAATTCGCGTTTATGCCTGGATCGGTATTCTTAAAAACAATGGCTTGCTCAATAATTTTTTAATCTGGCTTGGCGCGATCGATCAGCCTTTGGAAATCATGTACACACCAATAGCGGTATATATCGGTGTGGTATACAGCTATCTACCTTTTTTAATTTTGCCTTTGTACGCGACCTTAGTAAAACTTGATCCAACCTTGCTGGAAGCCGCCGCTGATCTTGGCGCTCGACCTTTCAAACAATTTTTAAAAATCACCTTGCCACAATCATTGCCTGGAGTATTAGCCGGTTCAATGTTGGTGTTTATTCCAGTCATGGGAGAATTCGTCATTCCTGATCTACTTGGTGGCAACAGCACCTTAATGCTCGGTAAAATGATGTGGACGGAATTTTTTAATAATAAAGACTGGCCTGTGGCGTCTTCTTTAGCTTGTGTATTGTTACTGTTGTTAATAGTGCCGTTTGTAATATTACGTCACTTTGAAGGTAAAGCAGTGGAGGAACTGGAATGAGTAAACGCTTTCCTTTCCTGATCAGCGTATTAATTTTTGGTTATGCATTTTTATACATACCTATCATCAGCTTGATCGTTTATTCATTCAATGAAAGTCGACTGGTAACCGTCTGGAGTGGCTTTAGTACTAAATGGTATAGCGCCCTACTTCACAATGAACCGTTATTAAATGCAGCATGGCTAAGCGTAAAAATTGCTTCGATCAATGCATCACTTGCAGTCATACTCGGTACGTTAGCAGCACTAGCCTTAGTACGTTTTCGTAGTCATCGCGGCACTGCCAGTCTTGGTATTATGGTTACTGCACCCTTAGTCATGCCTGAAGTTATTACCGGTTTGTCATTATTATTATTGTTTGTTGCAATGGAAACCTTAATCGGTTGGCCTTCCGGTCGCGGACAAACCACTATTATTTTAGCGCATGTTACTTTTTCAATGGCTTATGTTGCAGTGATAGTTCAGAGTCGATTAGCAAACATGGATCAATCATTAGAAGAAGCGGCATTGGATTTAGGCGCGAAACCTTTAAAAGTTTTCTTCGCGATTACCTTACCTATTATTTCACCTGCGCTACTGGCTGGTTGGTTATTAGCGTTCACCTTGTCGATGGATGATCTGGTCGTCGCCAGCTTTGTCTCCGGTCCCGGTTCTACTACTTTGCCGATGGTTGTCTATTCAAGTGTAAGACTTGGTGTTAGCCCGCAGATCAATGCACTGGCAACTATTATTGTCGGGATTGTTAGTGTTGCCGTATTAATCGCCGGTATTGTCATGTACCGTCAGGAAAAGAATCGTATGTTGTAGTTAAAAATATTGGAGAGAAGTGGACACCTTGGATAGATAATCATTATAATCAATACTTCTCATATCTTATTGAACTAAGGAAGGTTTTTTCAATGTCACCTATAATTTTCTATAGTATGTTAGTGAACAAACTGCCCCTTAAAATATAGTTACGTTTTAAAAAGAAATGGAAATCCGTGAAATCATAATGGCAAGTGGTGTGACCGCAGCAGTTATTGGCTGGTGGGTTTCACACTATCTTGCGCAGAAAAAGGAAAGACATTTCGAGCAACTAAAATGGGCAAAAGCTTTTATAGATAGCCAGCTTTCAGAGTTGTATGGCCCAATTTATGGTTTACTTCTAGAAAATGATCGTCACCGTATAGATATTGAGGAAATATTTGGTAGGTCAACTATTTTTGTAGGCAGCATCCCGTTAACCGATGAAGAAAAAAATATCTGGGTTCATTACTTAGAGAACTATTACCTACCAAACAACAGAAAAATAGTTGAGATTATTAAGGAGAAAATACATCTATTAGTAGGTGATGAATTGCCTAAATCATTTCTATCATTCATAGACTATGCTGTGGCATTTGAAGCCGCACACAAACAATTCAATGATCTTGGTAAGCAGTATGGGTTTCATTCGAAAACTAATTTCCCAATACAATTTAAGAGTGAAATAAATCAGGAAGTTAAGTTTCTTAAGAAAAAGCAATGGGCATTAATGAAGAATGGCCGTATAAAAAATGAAACTTAATAAGACACTTTACTCGAACAAATTACTCTCTGCGCTCCTGATTTTTCGGTGAGTGCAGCGTTAGCGTAATAAAAGTGAGTAAATTACTTATTGCCACAAAAGGACCAAAACAT
>JBFIIJ010000040.1:0-11830 GCA_041601315.1 Gammaproteobacteria bacterium | reverse complement strand
CAACGACGGTGACTGCTTCTGATTTCGCATTTTTTAATTTTATTTCGTAAGCACTCTCATAAGCATAACTGTATTTACCAAAAGCAACACGTTTTTCAAAGTTAGTTTGTTTTTTATCAGCGGTAATATCAAATGCATCGCCAAGCTTTAAACGAATGTCTTCATTCTTTGGTGTATGGTCTATGTTATCTTCACCAATAAACTGTGCATTACCAGCTTTATCTTTTTTGTAAACTCTGACAGTACCTTTAGGTAATGGCATGCCAAGGCCAGACTTTTCTTTATTTTTGAATTCAACGTAGACACCGACTTTCATTTTTTGACCAATATCGCCATAACTACTTTGGTAATAATAAGTATTGCCTTGTAATAAAAATTCTTTGTTGACCGGTACTTGTGTTGCCGTTAATAATGAAACCTGCTTTGTTTGATTATTTGAAATCGTTGTTGGACGATTTAAACTATATAGATGATATTCAAATAAACTTTCTTCTTGCATTGCGCTGTCTTCCATTATTGCCATCTTTGCTGCAGCCATCACACGACCATCCATACGGCGTTCAAATTCATTTTTAACAACATTAACATCACCAGCAACGAGTTGAAGTTTGGCATTGTTGTAACTAGTGCCACTTGTGTTGTTCAATGTCACCCAGCCGACTAAATCAAGTTTGTCATCTTTAGCATTAAGTTCGGCAACATAATCCGCTTTCCAGGATAAACCGGAAGAAAGATAACTGAGCTCGACATCTTGTGATTTTGAGGTTTGACTATTAAGTTGAATAACTAAAGTTGGTTGGTCACGAAGATTCTCTGGAACTTTATCAAAGATGTATCGACCGTGTGGATTCGTTACGATACGATCATCTATTTGTACGACAACACCTTGATTGGTACTTAACACTGTAGCTTGTTCGATTTTTTCTTCACCGGTAACCGGATTCATACTTGCAATTTGAACTTGTTTGCCAACGTATTTTTCCAAAAGTTTTTGTGGTGTTAGTAAATCAAAATCAAAGTTTTGTTCTATGACTTTTAATCCTGCGTTATTCAGGTTTCTAAGTAAGGCAGTTTCAGCGCGCATTTTTGCGCTTACTCCACGAAAGGCGAGAAGATTAAAACCTTTATCAAGCTTGATGGTACGTTGGTCTTTTATTAAGGCCAGGTTTTCATTGTAGATGGTGACTGCAACTGATTTTTGGTCTTCTAATGAAGTACGCTTTTCTTCTTCAGTTGCATAAGCGTTTGATGCAAGAAAGACTAAAACGGCAATACTCAAAGCATGACTATTTTTGATTAAACTCATTAATTTCATTACGTTTCTCCAGTTTGTTAAACAAGGTATTTGTAAAACTTACTGACTTAAACGCATGAAATAAGAGAACGGGTTAATTGATTTAAAAAAATGTAGGCGCATCGTTTGTATGCTCCTGCACAAACGATAGTCATTACGTCCGTGTAAATAAAAAAGGCCGGATTAACCGGCCTTTAATATTAATAATTTCGAAAAAAGCTTATTTCTCTTTTGCTTCTTCTCTCGCTTTGGTTTCAGCAATAACAGCCTCAGACACATTTTTCGGACAAGGATTGTACTGCAAAAATTCCATTGAGAATTGGCCACGACCAGAGGTCATGGTACGTAATGAACCAATATAGCCAAACATTTCGCTTAATGGACATTCTGCTTTAATGCGAACGCCGGTTGGGTTTGCTTCTTGAGATTTGATCATGCCACGACGTCGGTTTAAATCACCAATAACATCACCCACATGATCTTCAGGCGTATAAACATCCACTTTCATGATCGGTTCCATTAACTGTGGTCCCGCTTTAGGCATTGTTTGACGATAGGCGGCTTTAGCAGCAAGTTCGAAAGCAATAGCAGACGAGTCAACTGCGTGGAAAGCACCGTCAACTAATGTGACTTTGAAATCAAGGCATGGGAAACCAGCTAATACACCTCTATCCATACTTTTTTGAAAGCCACCTTGAATTGCAGGCCAGAATTCTTTTGGTACGTTACCGCCAGTAACAATTGATTCAAACTGGTAGCCACTACCGGGTTCGCCTGGCTCAATGATGTAATCAATCTTGCCGTATTGACCAGAACCACCTGATTGTTTCTTATGTGTGTATGAATCTTCAACACGCTTGGTAACGGTTTCTCGATAAGCAACTTGAGGGCTACCGACAATAACTTCAACACCGTGAGTACGCTTTAGAATATCTACCTTAATATCAAGATGTAGTTCACCCATACCTTTAAGAATGGTTTCACCACTATCTTCATCCGTTTCAACGCGGAAAGAAGGATCTTCTTTAATCATTTTACCAAGCGCTACACCCATTTTTTCAGAAGCACCTTTATCTTTTGGTGCAACTGCAATAGAGATAACCGGATCAGGGAATACCATTGGTTCCAGCGTAGCTGGATTGTTTGGATCACATAATGTGTGACCTGTTTGTACATTCTTCAGACCTATTGCAGCAACAATATCGCCCGCTTGTGCACGATCTAGTTCGATACGTTCATCAGCATGCATTTCCACAAGTCGACCAATACGTTCGGTCTTTCCGGTAAAGGTATTTAATACGGTAGTACCTTTTTCAAGGACGCCTGAATAAATACGAATGAAAGTAAGTGCACCAAAACGGTCATCCATAATTTTGAATGCCAAAGAACGGAAAGGACCATTTGGATCAACAGTTGCAAATTTACCTGTTTCATTACCTTCAAGGTCAACTTCAGGTTGAGGTGTTACTTCGGTTGGATCCGGCAAGTAATCAACAACAGCGTCCAGTACCATTTGCACGCACTTATTCTTGAATGCAGAGCCACAATAGGTAGGGAAGAAACTTAAGTTGATTGTACCTTTACGGATACAAGCTTTTAATTCTTCAATGGTAGGCTCTTCGCCTTCCAGATATTTCTCCATGATGGCGTCATCTTGGTCAACAACGGTTTCGATTAATTTATTACGCCATTCTTCAACCTTGTCTGCCATTTCTGCAGGTGGTTCAGTGATTTCATAATTTAATGGGTCATTCTGGTCGTTCCAAATCCATGCCTTGCGTGTCAGTAGATCAACCGCACCGACAAAGTCATCTTCAATACCAATAGGCAACGCCATAACTGCTGGTGTCGCACCCAATACTTCTTCAATTTGTTTTACAACACGGTAGAAGTCTGCGCCAGTACGATCCAGTTTATTAACGAAAATGACACGTGATACTTCAGAATCATTGGCATAGCGCCAGTTGGTTTCAGATTGAGGTTCAACACCACCTGAACCACAGAAAACACCAATACCGCCATCCAATACTTTTAATGAACGATATACTTCAATGGTGAAGTCAACGTGTCCCGGAGTATCAATAATATTCAGTCGATGCTCTTTCCAAAAACAACTGGTAGCAGCTGATTGAATGGTAATGCCTCGTTCCTGTTCTTGTTCCATGAAGTCAGTAGTGGCCGCACCATCATGTACTTCACCTGTTTTATGAATCTTGCCAGTCAGTTTCAGAATTCGTTCTGAGGTAGTGGTTTTACCCGCATCAACGTGCGCGAAGATACCTATATTTCTATACTTCGATAAGTCAGTCATTGTTCTACTCTATAAAGTTAAATTATTGAAATCGATTACTGCCCCTGCACTATGTTTCGAAAACTAGCGCTACCAAATACCTACATCTACTGAAATTCTGCTGAGATGACCGCATTGACGTTCAAACTGGCGGGCGGAGTATAAACCAGAATGACGAAATATGTGAAATTTTAGAGCTTAATTTAGTGCCAAATTATCGAAAAATAAGGCTTTCAGGCTCAAAAGGGTCATGAAACAGAGTCTAACTAAGCCGTAGATTCGGTGTTCGAACTGTCGAAATTCGAAAACTCGACGTATAATAAGTCTAATGCACGATATTCCGAACCGAATTGCCGACGTTTTACTTGAAGTTGAAGCCAGCCTGCGCGTCCACGGAAAGTGGGATAAGCACAAACCTCAGCCGAGTGATTTGAGTAGTACCTTCCCTTTTTGTATGGACACACTTAAATTCGAACAATGGTTGCAGTGGATTTTTTTACCAAGAATGAAAGATACGCTGGAAAAAACCAAACCTTTACCAGTACAAAGCGCCATTTTTGAATATGCTGAAGAATGCTTGCATAAAAGCGACCCTTCGACCGATACATTATTAAAGCAGCTTAAAACATTCGATGAATTAATCAGTATTCAAGCAGGCGTATTAAGACATTAGGTGTAAAAGTACACACCAAATAACGTCATGAAGCCGTGAAAAGTCACTCCAATCGTTCCAGTCCAACAAACAAATAGGGCATTATCCTTAAATAAATAAGGCCGCGAAAATAGGTAACGTCTTTTTTGAAATAATTCGGGGCAAAAAAAACCGCTCTTTCGAGCGGCTTTTTTACAGATCTGATGCTGTCTTAAGCAGCAAGAACTGATTTTTCAACAACATCCTTGACGTCAGTTGCGTAAGAGTTGCTTAAGCTAGCAATTTGACGTGCATCTTCTACTGCGTAGTCAGACAATGTCTTGGCAACAGTTACCTGATTTTTCAGATAGTCCTGCATAGAGCCTAAGTCTTTAATCTGAGCTGAAGCCTTCAGCGCATCTATACTTGCTTTTGCATTTTCCTGAATTGCTTTAACTTGAATATCAGTGATTTGTTCAATGCTTTTTAAAGTTAAATCGTTCAGTTCTTTAATTGGTGCTAAAAATTTTTCAAATGAAGTATTCATCGTTTTTCTCCTAAATTTTCACTTAATCATTGGTAATAATTATAGTCTAAAATTGTTGCAGCGCAACAATTATTTTAATTATTTTTAACTATTTGTATTTATTAGTAATTTTAATTAATTTTGGAGAAAACTTGACCCGAAATGGACAATTAATCAGTAATTCTTTCTAGTTATTGTTCAGCGTCGAAATAATGGTCATCTGTCCCAGATCGCGTTAGCATCTGAATACTGTCTGGCAACGCCACAGTAGCCGTTTAATATAAACAATATAATTATAAACGTGTTTTGGGGAATAGAATGATGTCTGAAAGTATCGTTAGTCAATTAAAGGAATATGCCACAGTTATTGCCGAAGATATGGTCGTCGACAAAACAGGGCATGAATTTACCGAAGAACTTCAAGCTGCATTTGAACGTGCAATGGATTTTTCCAAACTCATTTGCCCAGCCTGTTGGGTAAAGAACAGTCAAACCTCAATATTAAGTGTTAAAAGTAAATCTGATACGACAGAATCATACTGTTGTGGAAAATGTGGTTTCGATGAAGAACTGGCAAAAGCAGATTGATTATTTAGATTAAGTTAGAAGATATATTTCAAATTTGAAAGTAGTTGCAGTATTGCTACAAATATAATGAATAAACTAGATAAAGTTGTTGCTGAAACAAAACGGAATGCCGAGGCAAGAGGTCATGGATATAGAGAGCAAGCTCTTAAACTCTACCCCTGGGTATGTGGAAAATGTGAACGGGAATTCACGCGCGAAAACCTCAGTGAATTAACCGTTCACCATAAAGATCATAATCACGATAATAATCCTTCCGACGGAAGTAATTGGGAATTACTCTGTGTCTATTGCCACGATCATGAGCATGCAAAATACCTGGACAATAATCCAACGACGACAACAGCTAATAATGAATTAGAACGCGAACATGCAACTGGAAAACCCTTTGCGAATTTAAAGGATTTGTTGGAAAAGAAATAATTTTTAAAAGAGATAGATAAGGATAGTTGGTGTTTATATTTTCATAGTAGCTTAAATAAGTCGGGACGGAGTCAATTAATAATTACACAATTGACTCCATCCACGGGTAATGCGATTACCTCTTGTCTGACCCAAGTATATGGGAACCGCCGTCTTTTTTACCTTTTTTAGCGGCGCGTTTTTCTTTTAAAGACAAAGCCGGTTTTTTCTTGGCTTCCCGGGTACCATGCTGTTCTTTTGACATAATTTTTCTCCTAATAAGTAGGTATGCCTACATAGCAGGGAATACTTTACTCCTGTCTAAAGTAAAAGAATATATGTCGAAAAAAATATTTTTACGCGGGGTTACTTTCCTTCAAACATCCATTTATCCCAGTAGGGTGGGGTTTCAAAATAGCTTTGCATATAGTCAACGAAACTTCTAATTTTTAACGACATGTGTTTCCGATGAGCATAAATTAAATTAATAGGCAGAGGTTTTGGTTCGTATTTTTCCAGTACCGGTTTCAGTCTGCCGGATTGGATATCAAGACCAATCATATAAGAGGGAAGTTGCGCCAAACCGCTAGCATTGATTGCTGCAACACGAAGTGCGTCGGCGATATTTGATTTTAGGTAGTTGCCGTTAATATCAATGGTAGTTTCTTTTCCATCAATATTAAAACTCCAGTCGGAAGAAAAGACGAGGTTGTGGCACATGCCTAAACAAACATGGTTGCTTAAGTCATCAGGTGTTTTTGGTATACCGTTTTCTTTTAAATATTCAGGTGATGCGCAAACGATTAATCGACTGGATGACAATTTCAAGGCGACAGCACTGGAATCTTCCAATTCGCCAATACGAAAAGCGAGATCCATACCTCGATCGACCAGGTTATCAAAGTCATCTGAGAGAATTAATTCTATAGCGACATTGGGATAGTGTTTTTTGTATCCTTTTATCGCACGAGCAATGTGAAACGAGCCAAACGAAGGAGGTGACATTATTCGCAATGTTCCGACAGGATTATTCTGAAGTTCCGATACACATTGTTCCGCTTCTTCGACTTCCGTCAGTATATCAATGATTTTTTTATGATAAGCGCTGCCGACTTCGGTCAGGCTTTGTTGTCGTGTTGTTCTGTTTAACAGTCGTGCGCCAAGATTGGTTTCCAAATCACGAATGTATTTTGAACACATGGCGTTTGAAATATCTAGTTCTTCTGCAGCGGCGGCAAAGCTACCGAGTCTGACTACAGCGGCGAAGACTTTCATGCTGGTTAATCTATCCATTACTACACACTCTTATTATTTCCTATTTGGAATGACTCTATGAACTGAAACAGTCTTGTTCATTTACGGCATCGTACCTATATTTATTGCAACGCACAAATTACTAACTATAAACGGAGTTCGAACTATGAAATTTTTTAAATCATTGATATTTATAACAACATTATCTTTAGTTTCAGTCTATGCCGCTTCTACTACGGCAGAAAATATTGATGCTGAAGCAGTTAATTCGAAATGGACTAGCAGTTTCGACAAAGGTAACTCTGAAGATTTAATGGCACTGTATACCGAAAATGCCGTTGTATTCCCGCCAAGTAGCGAAATTCTTGAAGGGCAAGTTGCGATAATTCGTTATTTAGAAGGCTTGAAGAAAGTCGGCGTAACAGAATACGCTATTTCAAATGTTGATATGAATATTAAAGGCGATATCGCATATGAAACAGCAATCTGGGAAGCAACCCGAGTAGATACTAACGGCACAGTCTTTAATTTTGAAGGAAACATTACCAATGTTCTTGAAAAACAAAAAGACGGCAGCTGGAAAATCAAGCTACAAAGCTGGAACTAATCCTCCTCTATTAGGATAGTCTTTATAGACTTAAAGCTGATACACAAGGATGTGTATTTAATGATTCTATTTTATATAAGACAGGAACTCATCATCATCTACCACCCGTTGTATAACACCACTAAAAATTTCATTAATCAGTTCTGAATTTTTTTTCTCGTCTGGTGCTTTTAATACTTCTTTCTTACGATTTGCTTTGTAAGACTTTGTGAATTTTGTTTTAGAGTTTGTTGCTGTAGCAATTATTTCCGCACTTACTTCAACTTCTTTAATTCGATTTTCACCGTAACCTTGGTAACCTAGTTTAGTTATAGAAACTTCCAGCAGTTTTGTTGCAGATGGATCAACTTTGTAACCAGCTTTAGTAAAAGCATCACTTAATTTTTGCTGAATACCAGCAGTAATATCACCTTCAGTCATAATAACTGACGTGTCTTTATATATGCCACCTCGTTTCCCTAAAGTGTCACTGTTTCTTGCATCAGTAACCACCAGTTTAAAGGTCGATCCTGAACTTGCAGGAGCAGATTTAGCATCGCTTAATTCAGGATCTATTTTTACAATTTGTGGACTTAAGCCACAGGCAGAAAGACAGAGTAAAACAAGTAAAATACTAATATAATTTTTCATTGTCGCGCGGTTCCTGATTTAAGTGTTTGTCACGATTACATCGTCTATCATAATCCTGAAAATTACATTTTAATACAAAAATTATTTTGGTTTAAATTCGTGCAAATGAATACATGCTTCTTCAAGCTCTAGTTCACAAGCGCGATTAACAAAATAGTAGGCTTTGACATCATCACGAACAACACCTTTTCCTATTCGATTAAGTGAGCCGAGTCGGGCGCAGGCCAGTGCAACATTGTTATCACATTCATTACCAAGCAGATCATGCAAATTTCTACAAGCGTTGCGTAAATTATTATCGCAAGCTTCTTCCCAAAACTGCGAGTGTGCTCCGGGATGAGATTTTCCAAGATGACCAAAAACTTGCCAGCTGCTGAAAATGATAATCCAGATAAGCATAAACAAAAGATTCAGCTTTTTTGCGTTTAACTGGAACGTTAAAAATCCAGGCCATAGTTTTTTAATGCAGACTTTATTACCTAATTGGTCAAGCATCATAATGCTTAGATTTAATAACGGCACTGAAAGCAATTTGTCATAAAAAGTAGGTGCGCCAAAGTATTCAAGTATTTCAAATAAAAGCATAACGCTCAAACCGTACAACAAACCAAAAAGTAATTTTCCGGTATTTGTTTTTGGTGACGTAGATGGATCTGTTACCAATAGATGTAAGCCGAGAAAAACGGCAATTGGAATATCTGATGTGTAAAAAAAGTAAACGCCGGTAATTTGATAGTAGATTGTGCCAAGCACTAATAATGATATAACGGTTGCAAGTGTGACTAAAGTGACGTGAAATAAATACTGAACGATTAATCCAAGAATAAATATTTCAAGATAAATATGCGGCGGCGAATTTAAGGTATTTGATATCTGACTGCCCCAACTGATATCTGTCGATCCGGTAATAATTAATAATAATGATGCAACTGATAATGAAATTGCCGAAGGGTTAAATATATGTGTCACACGACCATCTTTGGTCCATGTGAAATATTCTTTAGCGAGTATGCCAAAGGTGATCATGATAAATTGAAAATAGAACCAGTCATCTTGAAACCAAAGGAATAAATTAGTGCTGAAAATTATAGGGAAGCGTCCGAAACCGATGACAAAAGGCTTGCCCTGACTCCAGCGAAAACATAAATCAAATATATGGACATACACTAATTGAGCAAATATTAATATTGTCTGATCATAGACTTGTGGCCAGTACCAGCCCCAATAAGCAAAGATGCATAGGTGCATTAACATTTGTACGTAATGTGGTTTTGCGACAATGACAAGTATTGATGCTTGTTTATCTTTTCGTAACTGAATAAAACTTGTGATGGCGTAGAATAAAATTAATAGTCCGGTAATAGCCAAGAAAGTGTTGAGGAGAATATTGTTAGATTGAATTCGATCTGTGAATGACAATAAAAAGAACAGCAGAATTAAACCAACGGGTAATAAAAAAAGTTGGCTTAATGGGAATGAACGGGGCATAGACTGTTCAGCATTCATTTATTTATTCTCTATCGATCATTTTATTAAAGATTCATAATACTGATTGCTTATCGTGACGTCTAGAGACTATAAAAACAGGAGATAATTTATGGCTGATTTAAGAGCAGCAATTTTGGGATTAGGAATTATGGGAGATGCCATAGCAAATAATCTTGAGAAAGATGGATTATTGGTTGCGCGCTGGAATCGAAGTCCGAAGTTAAATGCTGCAAAGTTTTTTAATTCAATTGACGATGCTGTTTCAAAAGCAAATGTTCTTTTTATACTAGTTAGTGATGGGCAAGCTGTTTCAAACGTGCTTGATTTAATAGAACCAGTTTTAACTCAAGATCATATTGTTGTTCAGTGTGCCACCGTTAAACCTGAAGAGAACATTGAATTTGAAAAGAGAGTAAATACTTGCGGCGCTGCTTTTATCGAAGCTTTGATTGGCGGTAGTAAAGTTGCCGCAGTTGAACGAAAAATACCTTTATATTTAGGTGGAGATTCGGAAATAGTTAATAAACTTGAACCTATGCTGGGGAAAATATCCGGTAAACGAATTCATGTCGGTAAAGTAGGGACAGCAAGTGTTGCCAAACTGGCAATGAACTTAAATTTATCAATGCAACTAGAAGCACTTTGTGAAAGCTATGCCTATGCAGTCAGTAATGGATTAACTGATGATCAGTATTTTAATGTGTTAAGAAATAATACCGGCTGGAATTATTTGTGTGAATATAAAGAACCGAAGTTGCGAAATCGTGATTACGAACCACAGTTTTCTGTTAAAAATATGTTAAAGGACGTTCGGCTTGCGTTAGAGACGGATAAAACAGATAAAGGTATGTCTTTATTAAAAAAGACCGAATCAATATACAGCGCCGGAGAAAAATCGGGTTTGGGTGATGAAGATATGATTGCTCTATACAAAATGATTAACAATTAAGGAATAAATTATTTTATCAATTTTAATTTAGTTTCTTTTTTATCCGGAATTAACTTTGATAAAGGTACCGGTTTGCCAAAGAGGTATCCCTGGACGGATGTAAATCCATTAGCTAATAGGTAATCCAGTTGTTCCGGAGTTTCAACACCTTCAGCTATTACTTTGACATTTAAGCTTTTAGCCATCGCGCTGATAGCGTTACATATTGCTGCATCACTAGGGTCTGTCAGTATATCGCGAATGAATGAACGATCAATTTTAAGCGTATCGATAGGAAATTGTTTTAGATAAGCCAGCGAAGAATATCCCGTTCCAAAGTCATCCAATACAATATGGCAACCCATTTCATGAAGTTCATTTATCATTTTCTGACTGAATTTCGAACTTGTCATTAAAACAGTCTCTGTTATTTCCAGTTCAATATTGCCAGGCATAATTTTATATTTATTGAGTGCGTTCTCAACATGCTGTAATAAATATTTATTTTGAAATTGACGTGCAGATAAATTTATAGCCATTTTTATTGAGTGTGGGTTATTTTTAAATAGTAGACTTGCACAACGGCAAGCCTCTGAGATAACCCATTCACCAACAGTGTTTATCATGCCAGTATCTTCAAGAATAGGTATGAATTTATTAGGTGGTATTATTTTTCCGTTATTATCGCGCCAACGAATCAATGCCTCATAACCTATAGTTTTATTCGTTACGATATTAAATTGTTTTTGAAAAAAAAGTTCAAATTCATCATTTTCTATCGCACGACGTAAGCGTGACTCAAGTGTTAATTTATTTAGTGAACCTGAGTTCATTTCATTAGTGTAAAACTGGTAGTTATTCCTTCCCAGTTCTTTAGCGTGATACATTGCTGCATCAGAATTACGAAGTAGATCTGCAACACTAATACCATCATTAGGATACATGCTTATACCTATGCTTGGACTTATACTGATTTCATGACCATTAATAATCATAGGTTCTTTTAAAGCCTGTATAATTTTTAGTGCAGTACGTTCCGGGTTAGTTTCGTTTTTAATATCAATCACTTAAATATTCTGCGCCGTGCCTCAGCGCAACCGTTGCTCGACCCATCCGGGCACTGCCGCGAGCGCCGCTGCGAGCTCGGCCGGGTTGTTGCCGCCGGCCTGCGCGAAGTCCGCGCGCCCGCCACCCT
>JBFIIJ010000039.1:0-12126 GCA_041601315.1 Gammaproteobacteria bacterium | reverse complement strand
ATGAGCAATGCTTTATCCAGATGCTCGAAGATAATTTTTTGTAAACACCATTCAAATAAATCCAGAGCCGCATCTGCCGCAACTAGAGTGCCGAGATTACTTTTAAATCTTTTGTACTGATTTTGAGATAACTCCCTCAAAGCAGGTAAGCCCATATCGACAAGAGGTAAACGAGTACGTCGGGGGATTTTGTCAACAGCGGGAAGGTGTTTTACACAATGATCATATCTACCGCGGTCGCCATTCGCCTTAATGTGTTCAAGCTGTTTTTCTCTTATATCATCTTCCTTATTAATGACCAGACAGTAGATTATCGCTCTGGAGACATAAGGGTCATGAATTGCATTGCGAACTTCTTCTGGAATCTCATTAATAATTGAACGTGCAGCTTCGATTTCTTTTTCACCCGGGTTACCCATGTGTTCCATTGTTTGCAAAACACTTTGTAGAATGATTGCTGATGTTGCTGTCGCCGCTATTTTTTCCTTGCGTTGATCCCTGTTTACGTCCGGCATTATTGCATTTTCGATTTTAGATGTTTTAGTCTGGATAAATTTTCCATCCCAACGTGGATCAATGCGACGAATACGATCTTCCAATGGAGGATGTGTTGCTGTCATGCTACCTAAAAAATTGCTGACACCCTGAGAGAAATAGGCATGACTGATTTCATGAGCATTTTTATTTCTCAATCGGGATTTATCAGACATGCTACCTATTTTTTTTAAAGCACCGGCTATACCTTCCGGGTTACGTGTGAACTGAACCGCAGATGCATCGGCGAGATACTCACGTTGACGACTAATTGACGATTTAATTATGTTGCCAAAAAAAGTACCGCCATATCCTATTACAATAAGGCCCAGACCAAATATTATAATTCCGCCGGAGTCTTTACTGCGGGATTCGCTAGTTGAACGAACAATATAATAACCAAGCAAACCTATAACGAGGATGCCGTGAAGCATACTGATTAATTGTATGTTCAGAGCCATATCACCGTTTAGAATATGACTGTATTCATGAGCTATTACGCCTTGCAGTTCATCACGAGTCAAAGATTTAACAGTACCTTTGGTAACACCGATTATTGCATCGCTTGTCGTTAAGCCTGCGGCAAAGGCGTTAATGACATGTTCATTATCAAGAATGTAAACCTGCGGCACAGGCATGCCTGATGCAATAGCCATTTCTTCAACTACATTCATCAGTCGTTTTTCCTCAAGGTCGTTTGTCGTTGCTCTTACGAGACGTCCACCCATAGACTCGGCAATAATGCGACCGCCACCAGTAGATAAAGAAATCGATTTGTAGGCACTACCAATACCAATTATGACTATCACGACAGCACTGACCATAAGAAAGGTTGTTAAGTTAGGCTTAGGGATAGCAATTTTTTCACTTTCACTAAGATCCGAAGTTACTATTTCGAACGAGATATAAACAAAAAGATCAGTGATGAGAACAATGCACAGTATTGCCAGTATGAACAATACCAGCAGCCGAAAAGTTGAGGTCTTTACATTTTGCTGCGCCTGAAAAAAATTCACGAGCTAAGTTCAATAATTAACAAATTAGAAAGATACTTTTGGTGCCTCTTGAATGGCTTCACTATCAGCATACTCGAGTAATGCAGCATCCTGAGTGTGACCAAACATGCCCGCCAATATATTTGCAGGAAAGGATTGTTTGTAAACATTGTATTCCATCACTTGATCATTGAAGCCTTGTCGAGCAAAGGCAACTTTATTTTCTGTGCTAGTGAGTTCTTCGGTTAACTGCATCATATTTTGATTTGCCTTAAGATCAGGATAGGCTTCCATTACCATGTTCAATCGACCAAGAGCACTACCAAGCGCGCCTTCGGCACCGCCTAAATCAGTCATTGCGGCGGCTGAACCTGGTGCACCTGCAGCTGCTTTTAATAATTGCGATGCAGTATTACGAGCAGAGATAACTGCTTCCAGAGTTTCTCTTTCATGAGAAAGATAACCTTTGGCTGTTTCAACAAGATTTGGAATCAGATCATAACGACGTTTTAATTGTACTTCGATCTGGGAAAATGCATTCAAATAGCGGTTTTTTAGAGATACAAGTGTGTTAAAAACATTAATTCCGTAGAACACGAGCATCATCAGAAACACGAAAAAGATGCCGACAATTATCATTAGTATTTCCATGAACATTCTCCTTTACGATTAATAATTTAAAATTACCATCATTTATCTTTCATTGAAATTGAAAATTGTTATATCTGTTGAATTAACCCTTGAGTTATAAATTTACAGTTTCACAATTGTATGGAAGTGAGTTACTTTCAATGAAAGTATTCTTTGTTCAAAATGATTTACAGATAAAAAGTTATTTATAGATTGATACTTAAAATGTTTAGGCACAAAAACTATGCAAGAAATTCTAGATGAAATAGCCGCTACTATGAGCGTAAATACGGATCGAGGAGATGTAGCGAATTACATACCTGAGTTAGCTAATATTGATCCAGGCAAGTTTGGCATGAGTGTTATATTGCAAGATGGCAGTATGTATAGTGCGGGTTGTGCTGACGAATTATTTTCAATTCAGAGTATCTCTAAAGTTTTTACTTTGACTGTTGCACTGGGTAAGTTGGGTGATGCTGTCTGGTTGCGCGTTGGTCGTGAACCATCAGGTGATCCTTTTAACTCGATAGTGCAACTTGAGCATGAGAGTGGAAAACCACGTAACCCTTTTATTAATGCGGGTGCGATTACGATTGTTGACGCAATAATGATGGGGCATCAGCCGAAAGAAACGTTAGCTGAAATACTTCAGTTTGTTCGGTTTGTCGCGAATGATACGAGTATTGGCATTGACGAAAAGGTAGCACGATCTGAACTACTTACCGGTGATCGCAATGCTTCATTAGCACATTTTATGGCGTCGTTTGGCCGTCTAAAACATCCTGTTGATTCTGTATTGGGCACTTATTTTCATCAATGTTCTATTTCGATGACGTGTAATCAACTTGCCAGAGCAGGGTTGTTTCTGGTTTCTGATGGCATGAATCTAAGTACCGGTGTCAGAGTAGTTGCAGCACAGCGTGCACGTCGGATTAATTCTCTTATGCTAATGTGTGGGCATTATGATGGCTCTGGTGAATTTGCTTTTCGTGTCGGTCTGCCGGGTAAAAGTGGAGTCGGCGGCGGTATTTTAGCAATAGCACCAGGAAAAGCGTCTATTGCAGTTTGGTCACCAGGTTTGGATAGTAATGGAAATAGTAAGCTTGGTACTGAAGCCTTGGAGATGTTAGTTCAAAAAACGGGTTGGTCAATTTTTGGACATTAATTAACTTTTTATTTTTGCTTTTCTAAAATGATTTCCCCATAAAATCCATATCACAGGGATGTCATACTTAACACAGATTTTAGCTTTACTAATGATTAAGCTAATTCTTGAAGAAGGGCTTCATCATATTTGTAGAACTCATCATATTCATTCAATACGACAATCTCTGCTTTTTTGAAAAAGTTAAATTCTGTTGCTGAAGCAGAAGTGTATGCACCCATCATACGACCAACAATCAAATCGCCATTATTAAGTTTTGGCAACATAATATCTTCAGTAATAACATCTATGCTATCGCATGTTGGACCTGCGAGTACGGAAGGAAATCGTTCGCCTTGCCAGTAAAGAGAATCTACAGGGTAATTGGCATGGTCAAATAATATGCCACTAAAAGAACCATAGATTCCATCATCCAGGTAATACCAGATTTTTCCATCACGTTCTGCTTGCCCCATAACCGATGCAACACTAGTGACAGCAGAGGCAACAATAAAACGACCCGGTTCTGCAATAACTTTTACGGTATCAGGCAAGGTTGATAATGCATCTCGAATCGGCGCACAAAAATCTTCAATAGACATTAAATCGTCGATATATTCGACTGGAAAGCCACCACCAATGTCTAGCGTGCTGATTGAAGGTAAACCTAATTTAGCGACTTGATTAATAACATCACGGCAGGAATTAATGGCATGTCTATATTTTTCCGGTTCTGCGGTTTGTGAGCCGACATGGAATGATAAACCTTTAATTCTTATTCCTAATTTGTATGCATGTTGTATTAGTTCGATAGCCTGACCCGGATTACAACCAAATTTTTTGGAAAGGTCTGAGAATGCCTTGGCATTTCTAAAGCTTAAACGAATTAAGATTTCTGCTTCATCTTTATAAGGGATGAATTTTTCAAGTTCATTAATATTATCTACGACAAAAGTTGTACAACCATATTCAAGCGCGTAGCGGATATCTGAGTCTTTCTTGATGGGGTGTGTTTGAATCGTTGTTTCAGCAGGTACACCCGCTTCTCTAACCATATCGACTTCACCGTTACTGGCCAGATCAAAACTTGCTCCTTCAGCTAGTAAGGTTCTTACTACAGCTGGATGGGGTAATGGCTTTAATGCAAAAAACAGGGTTACATCAGGCAAAGCTTTCCGTAGCGATCGGTATTGCCGGCGAATAGCATCGCAATCAAGAATCATGAGTGGCGCGCCGTGTTCAGCGACCAGTGATTCGATCAGTTCTATTTCAGATAAATTTTTGCAGTCTTCTTCAAGGAAGACTGATTCGTCAATTAAATCAACAGGAGTAATGCTCATGGATAACCTCCACGCAAAGTTAAAATAAAATGACCGCATCCTTACTGGAATGGGTGGCACCAGGTGCTCCCTTTATGCGGTCAAAACACTTTATAAATAGTTACTCCCTGTTGTTTCGCCTTGAGGACGATTAGTGCGGATTGGCTATTCTTATAAAACAGGCGAATAGTAGGGCAAATTTTCCTGAGCGCAACATATTTTTTTAAATATAGGGCATTTTTTTACTTTTTTAGAGCTTGTATTAGATGGGTAGAGTGCAGGGATGGACGGGTTGCGTGTTCGCTTGCTTAAATCAGGGGCCATGATCTGTATGTGTTTTTATTATCTATTCTGTAAAGATGCTAGGTTGGGGGCTAAGAAATTAGCTATTGCTATGAATAGGGCGTATGTTGATTGGTATCTGATGGCCTCGTTTTTAGACGGCGATAACAATATTATTCTTTGAAAATGCTCTAACGATTTAAGCTGATCACATTGTGTTGTTCGCATGTTTTCTCCGACAGTCAGTTTTACATTTTTATTTACTTAACGGAGAAAGCTATGGATATACAAATGAACATGAAGATAGATGGCATTATGGGATCATCTGCTTGTCCTCAACACAAAGGTTGGTCAGAAGTTTATTCCTGGAGTTGGGGGATGAGTAGCAACCGAAAATCGGTACAAGTGACCGATGCAAATAACACTTCATTAAATGAGATATCCATTGTTAAACCAATTGGAATTGATAGTCCTGGTATCAGGCTACTGTTTGCTCAGGGGCAAAACATTACTAATGTTGAGTTCAATATTATGCCTGTCATGGGCAAAAGAGAGGCTGCAAAAAAGTTAGTACATATGTCTCTTGAAGGAGTGATGATTAAATCTATTGTTTCCGGCGGTAGTATTGATGATGACTTTTTTAAAGAACACATCACCTTGCTGTTTGACAAGATTAACTTTGAGTATAGCCAAGGCGGTCCACGAACCGCTGATGGAACAATAAATTTTGTAGATTATGATTTTGGCTGGGATGTTCTTGAAAACAAGGAATGGAACAAAGAATAAAAGAACAGCATTTTTTAAATTCAAATTATAATTTTCGAGGAAATTATAGGTGTTGTGCAGGAGATTTATTTTTAATTGTTATCTTGCGTCATATAGAAGAGGGGTGAAGATAAATTCAACCGATAGGTTTACTATCGATTGAATTTACAAAATATTCTGGAAGAGATTTATTTTCCCCATCCGCCACTTCGACCAACCAGATAATCTACAGCCGCTTTGACATCATCATCACTTAGTGTGGCGATGCCTCCTCTAGGTGGCATGCCTCTTAATCCTTCGATAGCATGTTTATAAACTGTCTCTTTACCTTGCGCTACTCGTTTTACCCATAAAGCTTTCTTTCCATATTTAGGTGCGGCATTCAGCCCGGATTTATGACAAACGGCACAGTAGGTATTATAAATTTCACCTCCATCTGCAGCATATAAATTACTACTTAGTAGTCCAATAATAAAAAAAGTTGATATTAAACTATTGAATTTTAAGGTTTTCATTGTATTTGTCTCCTGCTCATGGGGGATGGTGTTTATTATACTTGCAAGTTAATGGACTAATAAACTTTCTATGGGTTCAACTTCTATCGGTCCGTATAGAAATAATCTTAATAATATTTTGAAAAAATAAGTGAGTGTGTTTCTAAATGCATCACTTTAATTTACTCTGTCATTTAAAATCTGAAGCAGGGGAATAGGATGGGGTATTGGGGTGTAGGCATGCTTATACTCGGCGTTGGTGCGATTCTGGCGGCAATACGAAATTGGGATTGGTGGTTCCAGATAAATTCAGCGGGTGGTCGTCTGGTTCATGATGCTTTTGGACGATATTTTGCTCGTTTACTAAACGCTGTTGTTGGAGCAGGACTTGTTTTTGTAGGGCTTGCTGATGTTTCAGGACATTGGCCTGTTTCCGCTTTTCTTAATGCATGGATGTTTGATGATGCGTCTTATATAGAAGAATATCTCCCCCCTAAAATTGATGAAGTGACAGAGGCTCAGAAAAAACTAGAAATAAACACTTCTGGTTTAGTTGAATATCAAGATTAATAAATGAATTTAAATAATATAACTGAGAGACAATTTATAATATTAAAATGAGTAATTCAGTGAAGGCAGTTCTGTTATCAGCATTAGTTTTTCCCGGATGTGGGCATTATTTTTTAAAGAAAAATATTGCGGGCACTCTTTTGCTTGGTATTTCGGTTGTGTGTTTGTACTTTCTACTTGTAACGACTGTCACAATAGCGCAAGAAATCAGTGATAGAATCTTGCAAGGTGAAATACCAATGGATATTGTCGAAATATCGCAAGCAATATTAATTCAATTAGCAGATAGCCCTATTCACCAGCTTAATGGCGCTACTTTATTATTATTTATCTGTTGGATAATCGGTATGGTTGATTCGTACAGACTAGGGCGTATAGAAGATCAGCGAAATACAGCAAAACTCTGAGTTTCGGAAATAAAAAAGCCCCGCATTGCGAGGCTTTTTATACCAAATTTTTAAAAAAGTCTGGTTATTCTTACTGTGCGGTTACGTTAACTGCACTTGGACCTTTAGGACCTTGTTCGGTGTCAAAAGAGACACTTTGTCCTTCAGCTAGTGATTTAAAACCTTCAGCATTGATTGCACTGTGATGAACAAATACGTCTGAACTGCCATCAGAAGGAGAAATAAAACCAAAACCTTTACTGTCGTTAAACCATTTTACTGTACCTGTAGCCATTTCTAAATTCCTCTATTAAATATTAATAAACAATGTATTAGCTGCATAATGTTGACGCAGATTGACGGTGGGCTGCTGTAATACACTGCAAGGAACTACCGGTACCGCTACAAAAACTGCTAATGAATGTCACCATATAACAATCTTTATTGAAATGCTATATTTATACTTGACTTAAGTGAAATAGGTCATATAAAAACACTTTTTGTAACAAAATTATCAAAAAGTATCACTTATTTCCCCTGATTTTCACTCCTCGTATTTTCCCGCTTTTTCATTAGTTATAAAGATTATTCGATATTTGCCGATCTAATGGTCGTAAGTTTGATATTGAAGCTCAATATATTTCAATAATTTACGAGCTAAAACAGGAATTGATTATGAATGCGCGTGAAAAAATACCCTCACTGGAACAGGAAATGGAGAATGTCATAGATCTTCCTATGACGCCTGTGTGCATTGATGAAAAGGATGAGCAATTACAAAATGCTGAAATAGTTTTGCATTGTTTAAATGGCAGCATTCTGGAGGGAAATTTACATACGCTAGATGGAACCAAAAAAAACATTCATTTTATTTCTACTGAAAAGCAGAAAATGGAAATGCTAAAGTTTGATGAATTGAGATTTGTACTATTTAAAGCTCAATTGAAATATCAGGGAGATGAAGATACAAACGAGAATGGCTCTCCCGTGATAGAGCGACACAATAAAAAACAACCGTATAAAATCATCTTTATTGATGGAAAAGAATTCTTCGGCAATTCAGCTATTACGATGATTGATGATATTGGGGTCAATTTTTTTAAGGTCAATAAAGATAATTTTGCTACCAGAATATTTATACCCAAATCTGCCATCAAAGATTTTGAAGTTGGAGCTCAAATTGGCGCAATTTTGAAAGATAATGAAGAATTAACTGATGAAGGACTAAAAAAAGGATTAGAAGAACAAAATAAAAAACGCAGTCGGCCACTCGGAGAATATTTAAAAGACAAAGGCATAGTTACCGAAGCTGATCTGGCAAATGTCCTTTTACAACAAAAGGAAACCAGTAGTTTTCCAAAGATTAGATTAGGTGAACTCTTAATTTCTGAAGGGCTCATTTCCGAAGAAGAATTAGAAGAAGCTTTGGTTCTTCAGAAAACGGATAGGGAGCGACGATTAGGTGATATCCTCATAGATATCGGTGCAACTACACAAGAGGCGGTTCACTCAGCGTTAGCGAGTAAACTTGGTTTGCCATTTGTTAGGCTAAAAGATTTCGGTGTTGATATTGAAGTTCTTCAATATATTCCAGTATTAATAGCAAAAAAAGAACAAGCTATGCCGTTGATGATGTCTGGTAAAAGATTAGTAGTCGCCGTTACTGATCCCACCCGTAGTGATGTAAGCAATGTGTTAGGGTTTGTTGCCAATCGAAAAATAGAAATAGTGATATCAACGCCTGAAGATATTGATTGGGCTATAAACGAATTTTATGGAAGTAGTCTTGAAGTTAGTGTGTCTCAGATTGAGTCTGAGATTTTATCGACGGTTAAAATTAATGAATCTGGTGATGAACTTGAAAAGATGGCGAACGAGAAGCCTATCGTTCGTTTAGTTCAGAATTTAATTATAGAAAGTGTTAATCGCGGTGCCTCTGATATTCATATTCGCCCCTTGTCTAATGGCGTACAGGTATTGTTTAGAATTCATGGGAAACTGACACTGGTTAAGAATTTTAGTAAAAGTTTATTATCTGCCATTGTTAGTCGTATAAAGGTTATCTCCAGAATGGATATTGCACAACGACGTTTACCTCAAGATGGTCGGGTGCAAATGGCAATTGGTGATGAAAAAATAGATATGCGAGTATCAACCATGCCGACAGTTGAAGGTGAGAGTGTCGTTATAAGGTTGTTAGCAAGTGCTGCAACATTAAAGCCAGTAGAAGATCTTGGATTTAATGAAAAGGACACTGGCGACTTTTTAGAATTGTTGCATCGAGGTGCAGGAATGATTCTGGTCACGGGTCCAACAGGCTCGGGTAAATCAACGACGTTATACTCTGCTTTAAATGTATTGAAACAGATGAACGTTAATATTATTACTGTTGAAGATCCTGTTGAAATTCGTCTTGATGGTTTGGAACAAGTACAAGTGATGCATGAAATAGGAATGGACTTTGGCCGTGCATTGAGAAATATTTTACGACACGATCCGGATGTCATTATGATCGGTGAAATTCGTGACGAGGAAACAGCAAATATTGCGTTTAAAGCCGCTCAAACAGGTCATTTAGTTTTAAGTACATTACATACGAATAGTGCGGCAGACACGATTGTCAGGTTAAGAGAAATGAATGTTGAACCTTATTTGATTGCTTCATCTTTACTCGGTGTGGTTGCGCAAAGATTAATAGCGAAAAATTGTGAAGACTGTCGTATCAATGAAGAAGTGTCATCAGCGGTCAGGCAATTAATGAACTTGAATTCAGACGAGAGTTTTTTTGTAGGTAAAGGATGTGACGTTTGTGGGAAAAGTGGTGTTTCTGGTCGTGTTCCTGCTTATGAATTCTTGCAAGTGACTGAACATATACAGCACAATATTTTAGCAAATTCATCTACATTGGAATTAAACCAAGCCGCAGAACTAGCCGGTATGCAATCATTAGTACAATGTGCGTTGGGATATGCCAGAAATGGTGATACTTCTATCGCAGACGTACATCGTATCTTTGTTTCTTGATAATTAGAAACATCTCTCTCCATTCGCATGGGTTGTTACTCATGATAAAGTAGATATTAAGTTATAATAAAAGTCTTTCTTAAACTAAAAGTAAGCTAGATGATTAAGACATGCGGAAAGCTGAGAGTGCAAACCTTGTTTATTGGCATGGTAATGGGGCTCCTTTCTTCATGCTCTTTTACACAAGTAATGGCTGAAAACGATATGAATTGTCCTGATGCACCAAAATGTGTTTCCAGTCAGTCTGGTGACCCACGTCATTTTATTGAACCTTTTACCTTTAATGATCTTCCTGAAGAAGCAATGTCGCGACTTAAATCATCACTACTTAATGAAAAACGTGTAAAGATCATTATTGAACAGCCAACTTATTTACGCGCAGAGGTGCGCAGCCTGATTTTTAGATTTGTTGACGATGTTGAATTTACTTTATTACCTGAACAAGGTTTGATTCATATCCGCTCATCAGCCCGAATCGGCTATTCTGATTTTGGTGTCAATCGTCGACGTATTGAGAGGATTCGGCAGTTATTCCAAAAGTAAATCACCCCGAATAATGGGCGAATTTTATGTTAGTACAATATTCATTTTTTTCTGTATCCTCTCCGCTTTAATATTGTCATATTTCATAAGTAAGAAGATAGCAGGAGTCCAGATGCCTAAAGCAAGCGAACTTAAACGGGGTACCGTGGTTGAAATTAATGGTGTACCGCATGCCGTTAAACAAATTGAAGCGAAAAGTCCTTCTTCTCGAGGTGCGTCTACCTTATACAAGATTCGTTTTAATAATCTACAAACGGGACAAAAATTGGACGAATCTTACAAAAGCGATGATTACTTAAAAGAGGCTGATTGTGTACGCCAGTCAGTGCAGTATTCATACAAAGATGGTGAGAATTATATCTTTATGAATTCAGAAGATTTTTCTCAGTATGAAGTGAAGGCCGATGATCTTGAAGAACAGGTGGGTTACCTTACTGAGGGGATAGAAGGGCTTTCTGCCATGATTATGGATGGTGTTTTAATCAGCGTTGAATTACCTCAATCAGTAGATATGCAAATTGTTGATACTGTCCCTGCACTTAAAGGTGCAACGGCAACAGGACGTACCAAACCTGCGACCCTGATTACAGGCATGGAAGTACAAGTTCCTGAATATATTGAAGTGGGTGAAGTCATAAAAATTAATACCGGTACCGGAAAGTTTATGTCCCGTGCTTAAAGCACAGAGAAACCTTTATTGGAAACCTCATTGATGAAAAAATATTCATTTAATATAGATTTAATTATTACTGTTATTGTTCTTTTTACTTTGTGCATTGGCGCCAATCTCTATCAACGTTATTTACATGGTGAATTGCATAATAAAAATATGGCACTTCAACTAAAGCTAATGACTACTGAGTTAGAATTAATTGATGTCAAAGCAAAATTAAAAAAGCTAATTCAATAAATATTATTACTTTAAAGCGAATGTAACAATCTTCATTTCAGGTATTCGATATTTTATAAAATATTTGTATACATACTAAATTTTAATTAGAAAACATGTCTTTCTTAAAAACGTTTCGTAACGATCCAAAAATGCTGCTGTTATTGATGGCGTTTGTTATGCCGTTGACTTTTTCGGTATGGAACGCACTACTAAATAATTTTGTTATCGATAAAGCGCAGTTCACTGGCGCTGAAATTGGCATGTTACAAAGCTTGCGTGAGGTGCCCGGGTTTTTATCATTTACTGCTATCTTTGTTTTGCTGGTATTAAGAGAACAAATCTTTGCCTTAGTATCTCTGGCGTTAATGTCGATTGGTGTTGCAATAACCGGATGGTTTCCTTTTGAAATAGGTTTGTATTGTACAACTGTCTTAATGTCGATCGGTTTTCACTATTTTGAAACAGTTAATCAGTCTTTAACATTGCAATGGCTGGATAAGAAAGACAGCGCACATTTTATGGGTAAGCAATTAGCGGTAAAAGGATTT
>JBFIIJ010000038.1:0-12154 GCA_041601315.1 Gammaproteobacteria bacterium | reverse complement strand
TGTAACGATAAACAAAATATCGAATCTTGATTTAAATCAAAATAAAAGGTTTCAGTTTTGTTTTTTTATTTTTATTGCTCGTATGATTAAATAAATGATAACGCCAATTAGGCCGGTATAAATACATAATTTATGTAAGCTGTTAATCGAGATAAGTAAGTTGATGTCGTTATCCAGATTGAAAGGGTAAAAAGGTTCAACGTCGGCGTGCATGATGCTATCAAGCAAGACATGACTATATGTCCCTATGAACGCACTGATAATACAAACACGTAAGGTTAGTTTCTTCGGTACATCAAATAATTGTTTTTGATAGGCGCTAAAATCTTTTTTGATGAAGTGCATTATTCCTTGATAGACCCATCTGCCTGTTAAGACACTAAAAATCGCAATTAATGTTGCGCCAATATAAGTGTGTGAAAATCCATGTAAATTTCCTTTGCCAGTCAGAATGACTAGTAAAGGCTGGAGATCCATTAGAAATTGTGCCCAGCCAAATATAATCAAGCTGAAAAAACCTTGTAACAGCGCTTTAATCAGCATGCCCGGTCCCATGTGGAATGGTGTGATAGGCATTAATTTACTTTTGTTCTTTCAGTGATACTTATTATTTCAGAAAAAAATAAATAGAAATTTTATGCATGAAGGTGAAAAACTTTATTCATCGCTTTCCATTGTCCATCCGTTTTTAGCATGGTGAACATGTCAGTAAATTTATGCCCCGTCCAGTTATCAAGCTCAAGACGAACCGTTGCGATCGACCCTTCGATATCAACATTGGCTATTTTTGCTTTGAGTTCAGTGGCTGCGCCATTTTCATCGTTCCAGTCGAAGAGTTTTTGTATTGGGCCGGCAAATAAATCGTCACCAATATAACCAAAGATTGTCGCATCGTCGTGAAAGGCGGGTTTCATATCACTGCCTTTGCCAGAGATAGCACCGTCGATATAGTGTTGAATCGCTTTTTCAATCATTTCTTTATCACTCATGTTGGTCGCTCCTAATTAAGTCAGCTGAAATAAGTTTTATATTTGAAGTGTAGTTGAAATAAAAATCGGGGTAACATTTTCTATAGTGACGATACTATATCGTATTGCTGCTAATATGCAGAAAATACATGATGTTTCCTGGGATGTTAATTTACTATGAATGAACATGAAAAAATAAATTACGTTGAGTTTCCTGCGAAGAATATCGAAGCGACCAAAGCCTTTTTTACAAAGGCATTCGGTTGGTCCTTTGTTGATTATGGTCCTGACTATACATCTTTTTCTGATGTAGGCCTGAATGGTGGTTTTTTCAGAGCAGATTTATCATCATCAGCAAAGAACGGTAGTGCTCTGATAGTGTTTTACAGCAATGATTTGAGCCAGACGCAAACTAAAGTTGAAGAGGCGGGAGGTACCATTTTACAGCCGATCTATTCATTTCCCGGCGGTCGTCGTTTTCATTTTGCTGATCCGAGTGATAATGAATTTGCAGTATGGTCTGAACCAGAAGAATAATGATTAAATATAAATTTTTTGTTTTTAATATTTTATTGATTTTTACATCAATAATTTTTGCCGATGAAGATATTTCCGAGTTATTTGAAAAACACGAAATTGAAGGTGCGTTAATCATTGCGTCGCTTGCGGGCGATACCGAATATGTACACAATCGCGAACGTGCTGAACGACGATACTTTCCTGCCTCTACATTCAAAATCCCAAATACATTAATTGCACTTGAAGAGGGTGTTATCAAGGACGAAAACGTAATTATAAAATGGGATGGCGAGGATAAAGGTTATGAGCCGTGGAACCATGATCAAACATTAGAAACTGCATTTTCAGTTTCCTGTGTCTGGTGTTATCAGGAGTTTGCGTTGAAGGTAGGCAATGAAAAGTATCTTAGGTATTTAAATGAACTGGATTATGGAAATAAGAAGACTGGAAATGATGTGACTACTTTTTGGCTGGAAGGAGATTTGGCAATATCGGCAAGAGAACAAATTGATTTTTTAAGAAAGTTGTACAACGAAGAATTACCATTTACCAGTAGAAATATTTATTTGTTAAAAAAGATAATGTTGGTCGAAAAGACGCCAACATATTCGCTATGGGCTAAAACCGGATGGGCAGCAAGTTCTGAACAACAACATGGATGGTATGTAGGATATATCGTGACGAAAGATAATGTATGGTTGTTTGCCAATAATATTGATATAAATTCGAAAGATGATTTAGAACCAAGAAAAACATTAGTATTGAAATCGTTGAGACTTAAAAAAATTATTAATTAATAGAAGCAATATTAGATAAAAGGAGAAAAGCGATGCCAGAATCTTTTGAAGGAACAGGAAAATGTCTTTGTGGTTCAGTTTCAATTACTGTGAAGAGTTTAAGTAATAGTATTGGTGTTTGTCATTGTAGTATGTGCCGGCGTTGGGGTGGTGGACCATTTATGGAAATTAATTGTGGTGAAAATGTTTCATTTGCAGGCGATGATAATATTTCAGTCTTTAATTCTTCGGATTGGGCGGAACGGGGCTTCTGTAAAAGATGCGGTACACATTTATTTTATAAACTAAAAGAAGGCAACCAACATATGGTGCCAGTTGGCTTATTTGATATAAATGAAGATATGGTTTTTGATCAACAGGTGTTCATCGATCAAAAACCGTCATATTACTGTTTCTTAAATAAAACGGAAAATATGACCGGAGCAGAATTATTCGCAAAATTCGCTCCTCCTTCGGAATAAATAAAATTATTATAGGTTGTTATGTGATATTTAGAAGTATAAAAATTATTTTTATAGTTGATTAATCTGTTCTCGTTAAATATTATTGCCCTCGATAATAACTAACTAAGGATAGGTAACTTCAAATGTTTAAGCATCTCGTTATAATTTATATTCTTCTTGTGTTAGGTGGTTGTGCTATGACACAGGAACCTATTGCTCTTTCCCCTGAATTTAAAACCGATACAAATCATGTCATAGGTATAGCAGTGGCTAAATTGCCTGAAGGTAATACTCACGAAACGGGAGGCATGGGATTGGTTGATATAGTAATTGTTAATGAAGTTATGTCTCCATTAACAGATCATCTGAAAACTTTGGACTTCACTGAGCTTTATGAAATCAAAGATATGATGGATGAAAAACTCAAGGAAAGTCAGAAAAAAACTGTCGTTATTAATGAGCCTCTGGATTTGGAGCAGTTTTCTGAGTCTACAAAGAAAGATGGTTTTGCAGATAGAGATTTTACAAGTTTAAAAGAACAATATGATATAGATACATTATTGTTAGTGACAGTAAAGCAAGTGGGTACGACACGTGATTATTATGGTTTTTTGCCTCTAACTGACCCGCAAACGTATATTAATTCGTTTGGCCAGATAATTAACTTGAGTGACAATTCGTTAATTTGGCATCATAACGAAGAGATTATACAGCCAGTAACTGGTGATTGGGATGAGCAAGAGACAGGCTATCCAAATATCACTAATGGGGTTTATCAGGCATTAGATTTAAATAAAACGAATATCGTAAACAATCTGGAATTGTAAAATTGATATGGAGGGAAGCTACAACTAGAGTAGCTTCCCCTCTACTGATTTTATTCCTCCACGTAGACTTCTGAATATTATTCTTTCATCCGTGTTTGAAATAATTCGACCTCTTTCATAAAAGTAACCTCGTCTATTTTCATATTTAATAGCTTCTGAGAGAGTCTGTGTTGAATTACGTTTGCTGTTATAGTCTAGTTTAAATAGTTCGATTGCTTCTATTGTTGTCGTTTTAACAGCATCTTTTAGGTGTTTGCCATCCATACTAAGCCAATAGTTTAGAGAGATTTCGTCATTGTTCTCTTCGAATCCGATTGTATAGTATTCATATTCATTTAAATAAATGGTTTTATTTTCGATATTTTTTAATTCAATTATTAAGTGTAATCTTATAGCTCTGAGATCTGCTGTAAACTTTAGAACAGGGGTAAGGGTTAAAGTGTTAGAGGGAGAGTTGGTAGCATGATTTTGTTCGAACGCTGTTTTTTTAAAGAAAATATTTTCAAGATCTGTGTAGTATTTCTCTTCTATAATAATTTCATCAAGCTGCTCAACTATTTTATTAGCGTCAACAGATTTCGAATTTTCTTTCAAGGAATTGGCAATTGACACTCCTGCTATAGCTGCAAGGTATGCTATGAACCCGCCGCCAATTGATCCTGCAGACTGCGCAGCACTTTGATGAGCTATTTGTGCTGAGACAGAAGATGAAGTTGTATTAATCTGATCTAATTTATAATCTGATTGTAATAAATTATCAGGTTTGTTTAACACGAAAGTGACAGAATTACTGTCTTTCTGTATTTTAGAATTGACTGGAATGATCGTTTCAGATTTACATGAAATTAGGGATAAGCTTGTAATTAATATTAAGATGAGTTTCATACATAAAAATCCATTTTTCTGATAATTTAAATTAGTATAACGTGATTTTTTATATATTCGAATACAAAGTTTACTAAGAAGGTAATTTTATAAAGCATTCAGATTTCGTAAATAACAGGTGAGAATTTATATTATATCGGCATTGTTTATAGTTAATATATTTGGTATATGATTAGCTAATGTTTATTCAGATACAAAAAAACGGGCAGACTTTATTTGTCGCTTTCTATTTTTGTCTTATTTCTTTTCCTCTGTTTTCTAATGAACCCGATAGTAATGTTATTAGTGTGTTCGATTCGCTTATGGTTGAGCATGAAGGGCAGACGGGTATTTATGTGCTTGAGAAAGGAGAAGAGTCGTTACTCGGTCGCGCCTGGTTGACGGATAATGCACAAGAGACGATTGATATTCAATATTTTATATGGAGTACTGATAATGTTGGAATATTAGCAAGCGAAGCATTATTACGTGCAGCTGAACGCGGCGTTAAAGTTCGTGTGCTGGTGGATGACTTTCTTATCGATGCTTCTGAAGTAAGTTTGCTTGCTTTGACGACCCATCCAAACATCAATATCAAAATTTATAATCCACGACATTCAGTCGGTGTGTCTAAATGGAAGCGTTACTATTATTTATTAAAGGACTTCAGGAAAAGTAATCAACGTTTGCATAATAAGATTGCAATATTTGATGGAAGAGTCGGTATAACGGGTGGTCGTAATATGGCGAATGAATATTATGATTTTGATAATGAATATAATTTTCGTGATCGTGATGTGATATTAGCGGGTCATAGTGTATACGATATGACTCAAGTGTTTGATGAGTTTTGGCAAAGTGAGTTATCGGTGCCGGTTGAAGACTTGTTGGCAGGTTCACTAAAAGAATTAACAGAAGAGGTCATCAGTGATGCACGAAAAGAATTACATGATTACGCTGGCGCTGCTGAAAATTATCCTGTCGAGGTTAAAAATACTTTATTAGATATGACAGCGAAGGTAATGGAATTATGGCCGTTATTGATATGGGATGATGTTGTATTTATCAGTGATAGACCGGGAAAAAATAAAGGAGAATCTAGATTAGGCGGTGGTGGTGAAGCAACAACACATTTATTGAACGAAGTAATGCTAGCTAAAAAAAGTATTACCATACAATCGCCTTATCTGGTTGTTCCTGAAGGTGGCATGGAATTATTTTCTGATTTAATAAAGCAAGGTGTTGAAGTTAGAGTGGTTACTAATTCACTTGCATCAACAGATAATTTGTTTGCTTTTAGTGGCTACCAAAATCAGAAAGATGAATTGTTAAAAGCAGGGTTTAATATATTTGAATATAAGCCCTATCCGGAAATTGCAAAAAAGCTATTAGAACGGGCTGGATACGCGAATATAACCATGCCGGTTTTTGCTATTCACGCGAAGACGATGGTAATCGACAGTCACACTGTTTTTATTGGCACCTTTAATCTTGATCCTCGTTCGGCCAATTTGAATACAGAAGTTGGCGTAATTATAAAGAATAATGCTTTGGCAAGAGAAGTCGAAGCTAATATTTTAAATGATGCAAAACCGGAAAATAGTTGGGAAGCAAAAAAAATCAATGCGAATGGAGAAGGTGGTTTGTTAAAACGAATAAAATTATTTTTCATTCGTTTATTACCGATGGAGCCTGTGCTTTAAATAAAAGCAGTCGATGGAAATTAATCTTACACTAGCAGCAATATCAGGAATGTTCAGCGCTATGGTTGCCCTAGCGATTATCCCGGATGCCAGTGCATTAGCAGTCGCAGCAAGGTCAGTTGCGTCAGGTTTTAAACATGGCGTTATGGTTATTGTTGGAATAGTTGCTGGCGATTTAATTTTTATTTTACTCGCTGTGTTTGGTTTATCAGCTATTGCCGAAGCAATGGATAGTTTGTTTTATGTAATAAAATATCTGGGAGCTGCGTTTCTTGTCTTTATGGGATTGTTGTTGTTCAAGACGAAACCAAAAGTGATTGAACTTGAAGGGATAGAAGAAACATCATGGAAAGCAAACTTTATTTGTGGTTTATCAATTACCTTAGGCGATCCTAAAGCAATTATATTTTATTTAAGTTTTTTGCCTGCGTTTATTGATTTATCTGTCGTTAGTGTGATTGATATTAGTACAATTCTAATAACAGCAATTGCTGCGTTGTGTTGTACGAAACTGATTTATGCTTTCATGGCCGATAAATCCAGATCATTATTTAAAAGTATCAAGGCAAAGAGAATTATTAATATTACAGCAGGATGCGTCATGATAGTGATAGCTACTTTTTTAATCGTGCAAGTCTAATTAACACTAGATACCTCAGTATATTTATCGCAGAATGAATTTAGCAATCTAATTCATAAATGTGACTCAACAGGATTTGATATGAGTAAATATAAGCTGTTTCAAATTCCACCACTTTCTTTTTATTCTATCGAGCTTTATAAGCATATGGCGCTTAATAAGAAAGGTGTCGGCTTTGGTTATTTGTTCCTGCTTCTGGCCGTATGTTGGCTGCTACTTACTTTTAGCATGGATTATCAAATAGATTCCTATCTAGATAAGTATGCGCCCGGTCTTATTTCTCAGTTTCCGACGGTTACCGTCATCAATGGTCATGCGTTTATCGAAGAACAGCAACCTTACTTTATTCATGATCCCGAGACGAGTGAAGTTATTGCCGTTATTGATACAACCGGCAGTATCAACTCTTTAGATAGTTCAGATGCCTCTATTCTTTTAACGCGCACTAGTGTGATTTTTAAGAAAAGCGATGTGGAAACTCGTAGTTTTGATTTAAGTGATATTGTTGAGTTTGAATTGAATCAGGATATGCTGACACAGTGGGTAGATATGACAAAATCATATTTATCTATTGCTGTTTATCCATTTGCTCTGGCTGGTTCTTATGTTTATCGAATTATTCAGATGCTGATCTATGCTCTTATTGGGCTAATATTCGCTTCGATATTGAAGGTTGAACTGGATTATCCACAGTTATTACGTTTGTCCGTTGTTGCGGTTACGCCGTGCATTATTATTAATACTTTGTTCTGGACATTCGGTGCCAATTTACCATTTGAAGGCTTATTGTATTTTATATTGACCATGGGTTATTTATTTCTGGGTATTAAAGTGACTGGGGAAGCGATTCGAGAGCAATCGAGTGAATAATGCCTTAATTTATTAGATTCTTTTTGCCTTTGACATTCTGCGCGTGGGTATTAACATCTAGCAATGTACATTAGACAAAGGTTTTTATATTAGATGTTAATCGTTATCTCACCGGCAAAGACGCTCGATTTTGAAACTGCACCGATCACAAATGAGTTTTCGCAACCAGAGTTTTTGAAAGAATCCCGAAAACTTATTTCCGAATTAAAAAAACTAAACCCTGCCGAAGTATCTTCTTTAATGAAGATAAGCGATAAGCTTGGCACCCTTAATTTTCTTCGCTTTAACGATTGGAAAACACCCTTTACATTAAACAATGCCAAGCAAGCCTTACTTGCATTTAAGGGCGATGTTTATACCGGTATTGAAGCTGATACATTTAGCAAACAAGATTTAAAATTTGCACAGAAACATTTACGAATATTGTCTGGACTTTACGGAGTACTGAGACCTCTGGATTTAATGCAAGCTTATCGATTAGAGATGGGAACACAATTTGAGAATAAGCAAGGTAAGGATTTGTATGAGTTTTGGGGTACGAAAATTACCGGACAAATAAATAATGATTTGAAAGCCAGCAAAAGCAAGTATTTGATTAATCTGGCATCGAATGAATATTTTAAATCATTGCAAGCGAATGATATTAACGCTGAAATTATTGTCCCTGTATTTAAAGATTTTAAAAATGGCCAGTACAAGATAATAAGTTTCTACGCCAAGAAAGCACGGGGACTGATGAGTGCGTATATTATAAAAAACAGATTAAAGAATCCGGAAGATATTAAAGCCTTTAATGTCGATGGTTATATGTTTTCTAAATCGGAATCTAATGCTAATAACTGGGTGTTCCAACGTAAACTAAGTTAATCACTTTGTTTCGAATGAGGTGAACATGGACATATTATTGATGCCATTAATGGCAATGGGCTTAGCATTTATCGTGGCGCCATTTTTAGCATTAGTACCTACGATCATATTTATTTTTATATATAAGCGATCAAAATGCTGGCCTGTATTGCTTGCAGCCATACTTTGGGGAATATATGCAATTTATGAGACTGGTATGTACCTGCGAATACTTTGTACTGGTGAATGCAATATCCGAATTGATTTATTGATTATCTATCCGTTGCTAATTTTTGTATCGCTATTTGCAGTGGTTTTTGTAATTAAATGGAAAAAACGTGATGAAGCTTGAGTTAAACGTTCCGCCAGTAGTAGTAATGTTTTTTGTTTCCTTAATAATGTGGTTAATTTCAGTTATTGTTCCCGAAGTTTCGTTTGCAACCAAGTACAGTTATATTGCTCAAATTCTTTTTGTGCTTACGGGTATGTTTTTTATTATTGCTGGTATTGTTTCATTTAGAAAAGCTGGAACTACGGTTAACCCAATGAAACCCGAAACGGTTTCATTACTGATTACTAGCAGTGTTTATAAGTTCACACGTAATCCAATGTACTTAGGAGCTTTATTCCTATTGATTGGGTGGGGATTATTTCTTTCAAATATACTTTCGTGCTTGGCATCTATTTTATTTGTTCTATATATGAATCATTATCAGATCAAACCGGAAGAAAAAGCATTGATGTCAAAATTTGGAGAAGAATATTCATGCTACATAAACCAGGTTCGACGATGGTTCTAATCTATTTCTTATAGCGATTATTTAAAAATAAACACAGCAATGAAAATTACGAATTCGAAACAGGGTTATGGAATAGTATCGATTTTATTGCATTGGTTGATGGCAATACTCATCGTTGGCTTGTTTGTTCTTGGTGTGTATATGGTTGATTTGGATTATTACAGTAAGTGGTATAATGCTGCTCCGTGGTGGCATAAGAGCGTGGGTATGATGGTATTTGCCTTGTTAGTATTTAGATTGATTTGGGCGTTCAGTAATCATCATCCAGTACCATTAGAAAGTTATAAGTCATGGGAAATAAAGGCCGCGAAGGTTACTCACTATTCATTCTATATTTTGCTACTTATTATCTCTATTAGTGGTTATCTTATTTCTACTGCCAAGGGTGCTGCGATTGAATTATTTAACTGGGTTGATGTCCCAGCTATTGTGAGTTTTAGCAAACAGCAGGCAGATATAGCAGGAGAAGTTCATGAAGTTGCTGCTTATGTGATGGCTTTCCTTTTTCTGTTACACGTTTGTGCTACATTTAAACATCATTTTTTTGACAAAGACATTACATTGATTCGTATCTTAAAACCGGTTAAACCTAAGGAGATTAGTAAATGAGGATTTTTAAAATTGTATTATTGGCGTTAAGTCTTGTAACAACAAGTGTTATGGCTGACGAATATGTTATAGATAAAAAAGGGATGCATGCCTCAATACAATTTAGAATTATACATCTTGGTTATAGTTGGTTGTGGGGACGCTTTAACGATTTTGATGGTGAATTTACGTATGATAAAAACAATCCAAACGCTTCAAAAATAGATGTGACGATTAATACTAAAAGCATAGATTCGAATCATGCTGAAAGAGACAAGCATTTACGCGGCGAAGAATTTCTTGATGTTGAACAATTTCCAAAATCAACGTTTGTTAGTTCATCGTTTACGATGAAAGCAGATGGATCGGGTGAATTAAAAGGCGACTTTACTTTGCGTGGTATCACCAAACCGATCACTATCTATGTGTCATATATAGGCGAAGGTGATGATCCTTGGGGCGGTTATAGAGTTGGTTTTGAAGGTACAACCCGAATAGCATTAGCTGACTATGGTATTTTAAAAGACCTCGGTCCGGCGTCAAAGGAACTGGATTTGTTTTTATCAATTGAAGGCGTTAGGAAATAGCTCTTTGTAGTGAATAGCTTAGAAAAGAATAAGGAGAATGTTCTTGCATTCTATGATTTGATGTTTAATCAATGCAAACCCCGTGAGGCAATCGAGTCATACGTGGGCGATGAATATATTCAGCATAATCCTCATGTAGCTAGTGGCAAGGACGCTTTTATTGAATATTTTGAATGTATGGCAAAAGAGTATCCGGGAAAACTTGTAACGTTCAAACGTGTTATTGCGGAAGGTAATTTAGTCACGTTACATTGTCATCAAGTATGGCCGACAGATATTGATCGCGATTGGGCAGGAATTGATATATTCCGGTTAGATGAAAACGGAAAGATAGTAGAGCATTGGGATGTATTGCAGGTTATTCCAAAAGAGTCTGCTAATTCAAATACGATGTTCTAGAGTATTAATCTTATTTAATTTCATGATTTCTAGCATCTTGTTCAAGCAAGGAATTTTCGTAACCTACTAATACAATCTGTTTCAAATATTCCACCAGATATTCTGGTATCGAACCAAAGGTTTCATATTGGTAAATGTGTCGTAATTCGTGTGATAGTAATTGATTTGTATTATGACCACTGCGTATATAGATTGAGTGACCAAGAGTAAGCCCTTTCATTTCATTGCTGAGAAAACCTGTTTGTGTTGCCGCTTCGCTTAATTCTTTATTTTCAGGAAAGGGTATTTTCTCGACTTCAAGGATCTTAACTTTTTCCGGGCTAGAAACGCCAACTTGCTTAGCAATTTCACTTTGTTCTGTTGTTAATGGTATCCCTTCAATTTGAATTTTTTCACTATGTTCTTCGGCCCATTTAATTGCTAATGGCAGTAGCGATTGCAGTTGATATAGGAGATCCATTAAAAGCTTATTTTTCTTCGTTTTGCTCTTTCTGCTCGATAACTTCACCTTCAATCAGGTTACCTTCTCTTTCCTGTTTTCGCTCTGCTTTCCAATTACCAAGAATGATGGCTAATAAGCCAAGAATAATTTCATCGATTAAAGGAATAAAATCAGGAATGAATAAATCAACAACGAATAAACTGATAATAATCAAGAATAGATTTTTGAATTTCAGTTTATTGGCAAATGCCAAAAAAGTAGCGATGAGTACTGAGGGGTTCATGTTTTAAGTATATCAAATGATATAAGTCTTAATAGGGATCATATGAAGTTAAACCAGTTTTACTTGAATTTTGTCCTCACCTAATTCAATGATATCGCCTGAAATAATTTTTTTTCGTTTTCTCGTTTCTGTCTCTCCATTCACTAATACTTTTCCTTCGGAAATAAAATACTTTGCTTCACCCCCGCTAGCGGCCATGCCTTCAAACTTTAGTAATTTGAATAGTTCAACAGGTTCTTTTGAAATTAAAACTTCTCTCATCGTTGTAAATGGCTTATATAATTTTTAAAATGTTAATTCTGTTCAAGGCAGCCCCAGCCATCACTCTGGCCATTAAATTTTGTGGCATGTGATTCAAGTAATTCCTCATAACCGGTAATTTCATCGTATGTGGCTTCCATATAAACATAGATAATAATTTCGAAAGGATATTCTTTATCTTCTTCGTTGTCGGACAACAGTATTTTTTGACGGTTGATTAATAAAGTTTCGCCGAATTTAAGTGCTTCTTCTTCAGTAGGAAAGACGTTGATATGGTCCCAGGCAATTCCACTAATAAGGCCAACATGATGATGATA